>DIYR01000234.1 GCA_002429085.1 Flavobacteriales bacterium UBA6049 | reverse complement strand
GAACCTGGTGAAAGCAAGGTTTCTGGATTTATATTTAAAATACAAGCAAATATGGATCCTAAACACCGTGATAGAATTGCTTTCTTACGAGTTGTAAGCGGAACTTTTAAAAGAAATACCTTTTATCAGCATACACGCTTAGACAAAAAATTAAAATTCTCGAATCCGTATGCCTTTATGGCTCGAAGTAAAGAAGTTGTTGAAGAAGCCTTCCCAGGGGATGTAATCGGATTATACGATACTGGAAACTTTAACATTGGCGATACTTTATCTACAGGTGAAAAGCTTCAGTTTAAAGGAATCCCAAGCTTCTCTCCAGAAATTTTTAAAGAAGTAATTAACACTGATCCAATGAAGACAAAGCAATTGGATAAGGGTGTAAAACAACTTACCGAAGAAGGGGTAGCTCAATTATTTACCCAACAACCTGGTAACATTAAGATTATCGGAACGGTTGGTGAACTGCAGTTTGAAGTAATTCAGTACCGTTTGAAAAACGAATACAACGCTTCTTGTAACTTTCAAGCAAAGCCGTTTTACAAAGCTACTTGGTTAACATCAACTGATTACGAAAAACTACAAGAGTTTATTAGAATTAAGTATCGACAAATTGCTACCGATAAAGATGACAATCCTGTGTATTTAGCGGAATCTCCTTTTATGCTTCAATCTGCCGAAAGAGATTACCCTGAAATCACATTCCATACAACAAGTGAATTTAAAGTAAGCGAATAACCGCACAGATGGGACAAATAGGAGTATTCTTTTTAAAGCTTATATCTCACTCCCCTTTTTGGGTGATTTATTTGCTATCAGATCTTTTCTACTTAATTCTATTTAAACTATTAGGCTATAGAAAAGAGGTTGTTTACACTAATTTGAGGAATTCTTTCCCAGAGAAATCAGAAAAGGAAATAGATGATATTGCTAAAAAGTTCTATCGTTTCCTAGGAGATTTAACACTTGAGGGAATTAAGGCTCTTACCATGTCAAAAGAAGAGGTAGAAAAACGTATGACCGTTGACCTCTGTCCCGAATATATTGAAACGATTAAAAACAATCGTCATGCAATATTGCTCATGGGGCATTATGGTAACTGGGAGTATGTTAACCTAAGAATTGCTTTACTGAAAGAAAGACAAGTATTTGTAGGAGTTTATAAAAAGCTGGCTAGCAAGGCTATGGATCAATTTTTACATTCTGCTCGTGGAAGATATGGAACTGATTTAGCTGAAATGAAGCAAGTGAGTAAAAGAGTAGCTGAACACGCTAAAAATGGTACTCCAATGGCAATTGGTTTGGTTACAGATCAAGCGCCTAGTAAAGAACGCGGCTATTGGATGAACTTTCTAAATCAAGATACTCCCGTATTCCTAGGAGCAGAGCGCTATGCTAATCGTTTAAATGCTCCATTATTTTTTGCTAGAATTGAACAACCTAAACGAGGATACTATCACATGTCTATTGTTCCAAGCGTTCTAGAACCAAAAGAAATGGAGCAAGGTGAGATTACTGAAATACACACTAAATACTTAGAGCAAACGATACAACAACGTCCAGATTTATGGTTATGGTCTCATAAGCGTTGGAAACATAAACGCCCTGAGGGTCTCCCCTCAGAGCAAATATCAAGAAGATATCCTGGTAAAACGTCTTAGTCAATTACCAGTTGTGTACGAATGCTTTTACCTTCAACAGTTGTTGCTTTCAAAATATATGTTCCAGATTGCAATTGTTGAACGTTCCAGTTATTTGTTAATGTGTTGTTTTGGAATACTTGTTTTCCAGTAACATCTAGAATAACAACCTCTTTCAAATTCTCACTTGAAAACAACACTTCATTTACTGGATTAGGATAGATTGAAATTCCTAATACACTTGGATCAACTACTGCTCCAGGATTTCCAGAGTTATCATAATCTCCTGCTAAACGAACACGGTAATTTTCACCACCATTTTCATCCGTATCAAACTCAACAAATCCAGCAGTAGCTTCGGTTCCTGTATTAAAAGTTACCTTTACCTCTACTCCTTCTCCAGGAAGTAACTCATTGTCACCAGAAACTGTCATTGAGAAGTCTGTGGTGTTCGTTAAATCAATAGAATTGATCTGAATGGTTTCAGTTCCTGTGTTAGCAAAAATGAATGCATATACCTCATCTTGATTTCCTTGTAGTACAGTATCTGTTAATGTACTAACTAAACTTGTTGGAAGGTTTCCATTTGATGTAAAGCTTGTAAAGCGCTCTACAAACTGAGGATAATCAATAAAAGGATTTCTATTTCCTTGGTACTGATCTATACGATCATTTCTATCTTCTTCTAATGATGTAACCGGGAAATCCTCATTCCAAGTCCTCAAAATATTTTCTTGACCTGCAAAGTGATTACTATAATCTTGGTATCTAGTCACAAAATACATCATGGCTCTTGCTACTTGACCTTTATGTACATCTCGTGGTTCAAACTTTCCACCACCTTTTTTTGAACCTCCTACACTCCATGAAGTGCTTCCTGTTACCACACCAAAAGGTAAATTCCCTCTTTGACTATTCGCATTACCGTTTGTAGGAAACAAATGGAATATGTCACTTTTCATTGGCTCGTTTGAACTAAAGAAACCCTGAGGAAAAGTATGTTCTGTATTGAAGCCCATATTTTGAGCTTGGCTTCTATTAGAAAAGTTCGTAATAATTTCTCCAGTATATACTCCTTCTAACGTATTCACAGCAGCACCTTGCGAAACAGCTTGGTTATCTATATCCATGAACATACGATTACGAGCAGTATTATAGCCCAAGGAATTGTGTCCAGCTGTTGCAGCAGCTTTCAATGCTGTTTTTAAACTTTCTCCTGTAAGGTTATAAGTTCCACTGTAATGATTGGTATAAGACACCTCATTCACTAACTGAACTCCAAATGTTCCAAAACCCGGTACTTCTAAAGGTAATACATAGTTATGCTCAAGATTGTGTCTTGAGTATACAGCAACTCGCAATACTTGGCTACTTCCTGCATCAATCGCTAAGCTCGTTGAAAGTGGGTCAAAAACTACATCATTAAACGCTGTGTAAGCACCACCTACATTCACAGTGATATTTTCATCGTAATCATTAGTTAGTGTAATATCAATAGTATCACGGTCACCAGCGCTTTGAGAATGAGTCCACTCAAAAGATGTACTCAACTGTGCCATAGTAGTAAAGGATGATGTGGCTAATAATAGGGTTCCGAATAATCGATTCATTAACTCAAAATTTTATGCAAAATTACCCATTTTTAAAGGCACAGGTCAACCAAACAAAAAGAATACATTTGTTTTGAAAATTTAACAACATGAATCGATCGTTGATCCTATTAACTCTTGTTTTGGGATTGTTTAGTCAAACAACTCAAGCACAAGAAACAAGTTACTTGCTAAAAGATAGTACCCGATTAGGTGCTTACATTGGTCCAGGATATCAAATGACTGCCATTGGAGGCCAATATAGCGGTCAATTTACGCTGAAAGGTGGATTTGTTTTAGACAATAAATTTCAGATTGGAGCACACTTTGCAGAAATGATCAACGAAATGAATCCTGCTACGATTCCAGCAGATTTAAACGTAGATCAAGAAGAATCTATCGATATTTCTTATAACGAGGCTGGATTAGATTTTTTCTACAGTCCAAAAGCCACCGAAACAATCCATCTGAGCTACGGCTTCACCACTACTTGGGGAAAAATGCAATTAAAGAACGATGACACCGATTTAGGTGAAGCTTCTGTTGCTTGTGTAATTCCTTCTATCAATATTGGAGTAAAATTGATGCCTTGGTTAAAATTCCAAGCGGGATTTGGTTATAGAATTGGTTCCCAATTAAATGGTTTTGAAGACTACGATTTAAACGATAGAGCATTTAATGCTCCCAATGCACAGTTCGGCTTTTATTTAGGACGTTATTAATCTAATAAGATTACTTACCATATTTGCAGACCGGTTAATTGCCGGTCTTTTTTTTGCATATGATTTCCATCAATTCTGTTACAGTTTCATTTACAGGCAGAGACCTGTTTAACGATATCTCTTTCATTATCAACCCAAAAGATAGAATTGGGTTAATTGGTAAAAATGGTGTTGGTAAATCCACCCTGTTAAAGGTAATTATGGGGGTCCAGCCCATTGACAAAGGTTCTATTGCCATTTCTGGAGGAAAAACCATTGGTTATTTGCCTCAAGAAATTAAAGTAGACTCAGACAAGTCTATTTTTGATGAAGCAATGACTGCTTTCCAGCATGTGTTAGAATTAGAACAAGAAATTGAGCAAATCAATACAGAGCTTGCAGAACGTACAGATTATGAAAGTGATGCATATCATAAACTCATTTCTGATTTAACTGAAAAACATGAAAGGTTAAATGTACTTGGAAGTGCCAAAGCTGAAAGTGAAGTCGAAAAAGTGTTAAAAGGCCTAGGATTCTCTCCTGATGAATTCGAAAAACCAATAAACACATTTAGCGGTGGATGGCAAATGCGCGTTGAATTAGCCAAACTACTCATTCAACAACCATCATTACTATTGCTTGATGAGCCTACCAACCACTTAGATATTGAGGCTATTCTATGGTTAGAAGAATTCTTTAAGTCTTATCCAGGAGCTTTAATGATGATTTCTCATGATCGAATGTTCTTGGATCAAGTGACTAATAGAACTATTGAGATTGTATTTGGAAAGATCTACGATTACTCTGTACCATATACTAAGTACTTGACACTGCGCGAAGAGCGTTTTGAGCAACAAATGGCTACTCTTCGTAACCAGCAGAAATATGTTGCTGAGCAAGAAAAATTTATTGAGCGTTTTAGATCTAAAGCTACCAAAGCAAAGCAAGTCCAATCAAGAATTAAAGCTCTTGAAAAGGTGGATATGCAGCAACTAGATGAACTTGATCAAAGTAGTATACAATTTCGTTTCCCTCCTGCCCCTCGTTCTGGTGATGTGGTACTAAAGGGGGAACAAGTCAGTAAAGCATACGAGGATAAAGAAGTATTTAAACAATTAGATTTTCAATTAGATCGTGGCGATCGTGTGGCTTTCGTTGGACAAAACGGTCAAGGTAAGTCTACCCTGGTTAAGCTTATTACCGACAAGCTTGAACATGATGGAGAACTGACAATAGGTCACAATGTATCAGTAGGATATTATGCTCAAGTTCAGGAAAACACCCTAGATCTAAATGCTACTGTTCTAGAAACTATTGAGCATGCTGCTCCAGAAGAATGGAATAACGTTTCACGCATTAGGGCTTTACTTGGCGCTTTCTTATTTGGCCCAGATGATATTGATAAGCGAGTCAAGGTTTTATCAGGTGGAGAAAAATCTCGTCTGGCGCTAGCTAGGCTACTATTAAAGCCTTGTAATCTTCTTATACTAGATGAGCCTACCAACCACTTAGATATTGCTTCTAAAGAGGTATTAAAAGAAGCCTTACTTCATTTTAATGGAACATTGATTGTTGTTTCTCACGATCGTGATTTCTTAGGTGATTTGACCACTAAAACTTATGAGTTTGCCAATAAAACTATCAAAGAACATTTGGGTGATATTAGCGAATTCTTAAACAAACATGAGGTAGCATCTTTCCGCGATTTTGAACAAACTGGAAAGCCTAAACCAGCTAAAAAAGAGCAACCTAAAGAGGAAAATATCAAAAAAGACAAACCTGCCCAAAAAGAAGACTACGAAGCCAAAAAGCAGCGTCAACGTGATGTGAGAAAATTGCAAAAAGATGTTTCTCGAATAGAAAAGAAGATTGCTGAATTTGAAGAAAACATTGCCAAATTAGAGGAGCAAATGCATGATCCTTCTTTTTATAGCGATGAGGCTAAAAACAAGGAAGCTATGTTTCAGCATGCTGAATTTAGCAGGCAATTAGAAGAATACATGGCCCAATGGGAAGTTGCACACGAAAAGTTAGAAGAATTAGAGAACAGTTAATCACATGACTTATTTGGAAGCGTAAGGATAAAGCTACTGCCTTTTCCTACTTCACTCTCTACTGTAATTTCGCCATGATGATATTGCATGAAATCATGTACAATCAGCATCCCTAACCCTGTTCCTTTCTCTCCTTCTGTTCCTGGTGTAGAAATGTTTTTTCCTGGTGTAAACAGTGAGTCGATTTTCTTTCGGGTCATCCCGATTCCATTATCAGAAATTGAAATCAAGACATTGTCTAGATTTTGACGAACTGCTACTAAGACAGTTCCACCAGGTTGAGTAAACTTAATTGCATTGGTTAATATATTAGCAAAAACGGTTATCATCATGTTCATATCAATAAACAAGTGCATATCCTCATCTGTATGCTCATCTATTAACACTACAACTCCTTTGGTTCTGCCAATTTCTGTGTACGGCTTAATTGCCTTATAAATTAACTCTATTAACTTATAGCAAGAAGGCTCATAAGGAATTCTACCGCCTTTCGCTCTACTCCATATCAACAAGTTTTGAATCATTTCATTCAAATGATCTGATGACTTACGCAGCATATCAAAATAGAGAGAAGCATCTCGGTTATCATTAAAATCTATGGCTGATTCTAGTAATTCTACTAATCCAGAAATATTTGCTACAGGAGTTTTAAGATCATGACTTAAAATATCTAAGAACTTCTCTCGCATCTCTACCAAATTCTCTAGATCTATCTGATGTCGTTTTTGCTTATCAATATCAATGCAAGTTCCCATTGCATAAATAGGCTTACCATCAGATCCGTTTTCAACCACTTTTCCATGATCAAGTACCCATATGTAATACCCCTCTTTATGACGAATGCGGTATTCTGTGCGGAAAAATGGAGTTTCTCCCATTAGATGCCTCTCTAGTTCTTTCACTACATAAGGGTAATCATCTGGATGCACCATGTTTTTCCAAAATTCATAATCTCGGTTCGGAATATCACTCGCAGTTAAACCATACATCCGAATCCATCCATCATGAAAAATAACTTCATTGGTTACAACATTCCATTCCCACATTCCTTGATGCGAACCATCCAGTGCAATTTGAAACCGGTCTTCCGTTTTTCTAACATCACTTAAATCGTTTGTGACACCCAGTAGTTTTAATGGTTTATTTTCTTGGTCATACTCTAGAACTTTACCTCTTTCTTGAATCCAGACATATCTTCCTTCTTCATTTCTTATTCGATAAGCAAAGTATAATTGATCTGATTTTCCCTCATCTAAATCTTTCAATTGATCTAAAATCAGTTGTAAATCATCTGGGTACACCTTACTGAACCATTCTTCGAATGAAAAGTTATTCTGAGAGTCTTCGAATACATTATCTAAATAATCTCCCCACTGATTTGTTGCATATCCTCGTTTATTAGTAAAATCTAACTCCCATAAGCTAAGACCACCCGCATCAAAAGATTTGCCTAATTGATTTATACGTTTGGCCATTTCTAACTCTGCCAACTTAAACTTGGTAGTATTTGTATAAGTTCCTACTATCCTAGTTGGGTTGTTTTCTGAGTTTCTTTCTGTAATCCGACCTAGTACTGCCAAATACTCCCAATGTCCATCATTGTGTTTAACTCTTAGCTCTAACTCAAATGCAGTTTGGATTCCCTTCTCAATATTTAATGCAACGGCTGTTGCTTTCTCATAATCATCTGGGTGAATGATTTGCAACCATCTACTCGGAACAACAGTTTTTTCTTGGTCATCATATCCGAGCATTTGAAACCACTCAGAGTTAAACTGAACAGTATTTGTTTTTAACTCCCAATCCCAATAACCAATATCTGAAGAGTTAAAAATCGATAGCATTCGTTTTTCTCTATGAACAGCTTCATTTTTTTGAGAATGTAACGATTCAAATGCATTATGGAAATCTGTCACTTCTTGCTCTATACCAAAGTGACCTATAATCCTTTCATGTTCATCAAGCAGTAACTGATATTCCGCTTTAATGAATTTTTTTGTCCCATTTGAAGATCGTTCTTGTGTAGTCACTTCTAGCACACCTTCGTGAATCAGGGTACGCCATTTACTTAACCCGTCTGCTCTATCGCCTCCAGAAAGTAATAAAGGTGTAATATCATCTACTTGACTATCTGAGAACTCATGGAGGTCTAAAAAAGCCTGATTATAATCTACCAGCCGCTCATTATCGAACACTTGTTCAACAAACACCTCATCCAAAGGCATTCCCTCTTTAGGCCTTTCAATTGGTTCTGGCAAAAGCATTAGAAAGACTGGGGTCATTGTTTGGTGAAACAACTTCTCCACTATCTGCAAAGTAGAAGGTCTTGCTACGCCACTAGAATGCCCCATAAGCTTTAGATTCAGTTACGTAAAGAAACTGTATTCTACAGAAATATACAATGACTCTGATCAGACTAAAAACTGACAATTATTCTATTGATATTCCTGCCTCGCTAATAGTTCTATACAGATTATCGCGACTTTGCTCTGGAATAGTAACTAACGGTAATCTAACCTGATCAAATTTTAGAATACCGAGCATTTGCAACATGGCTTTTACTCCTGCAGGATTACCATCTTTAAAGAGACAAGGAATAATATCATTAAACACATAATGTAAAGATTTAGCCTTGCCGAAATCTGCATTGTCTGCAGCATGAACCATCTCTGTAAATTGCTTTGGAAGAGCATTAGCAATTACACTAATAACTCCGTCTGCACCTATACTCATCTGAGGTACTACCAAATTATCATCTCCAGATAGCACCAAGAACCCCTCAGGCTTATTTTTAACTAACTGCCCCATTTGATCCAAATCTCCTGAAGCTTCTTTTATAGCGATCACATTGTCGAATTCACGTGCCAAACGAAGGGCTGTTTCTGGTGCAACATTAGAGCTTGTTCTTCCAGGAACATTGTATAGAATAATGGGTAAGTCAGTAGATTGAGCCAGTTTAGCATAATGCTGATAAATGCCTTCTTGCGTAGGTTTATTGTAGTAAGGGCTAGCCGATAACAAAGCATCTACCCCGCTTAAGTTGATGTTTGCCAAGCTATCTACCAATTGTTGAGTATTGTTACCTCCATGCCCAAATACTACTGGTACTCTTCCATTAACTGTTTCAACAGCAAAATCTAATACAGCTTGTTTCTCTGATGCATTTAATGTGGCCGCTTCTCCAGTAGTTCCTTGAACAACTATAAAATCAATTCCACCTGTAATAAGGTGATCAATTAATCTCCCAAATCCGGCATAATCTACACTGTAATCATCATTAAACGGTGTTACAACCGCTACTCCTAGTCCTCTAAACTGTTTCATGCGCTCTGGCTTTGTTGTTAATTAATTTCAAGTAGTGCTCTGTTTGTTTAATGAACTCGTTGAGCGTATTATCTTTATTGAGTTTGATAAAAAAATCAAAATAAGGAGCTGTTAACTCTGACCAGGGAGACACTTTCATTTTGGCCTTGGTAATGACTGAAGTAAACGTGGCCGCTATTGAAGGTTCCATATCAATAGAAACTAACAAGTCAACATGATCTTTAACTGGGGCTTGTTTTGGCTTATAGTACCAATTTAATTCAGAGCCCACAATAAACTGAACACCTGAATATTGAGAAAACCATTCTTGTTCTTTTCTTGTATCTACCAAACACACAATTCTTACTTTTGGTATTGCCCAATTTTTGCGAATAACTTGTGCAAATTGAACCTTCTCTCTAGCTTCTTCTTCATCCCTAGCAGAACATACAATAACTAAACTTTGAACATCGTGAAAGTTAACTGCTCTCCGTTTTGTGGTATTGGGTTTATACCCTTTTTGTAGGAAATAATAACCTGCCTTTTCTCTTAAATTCATGACGAAATCATCTCAAAGAAAGTGGATTCATCAATGATCTCCACGCCTAACTTTTCTGCTTTAGCCAACTTACTTGGCCCCATTTTATCTCCGGCCACAAGGTAGTCTGTTTTCCCAGAAATACTGCTTCCATTTTTACCTCCATGTTGCTCTATCAAAGCTTTGAGCTCATCACGTCCAACACGTTCAAAAACTCCTGAAACAACTAACACCTTACCTTCTAATGTGGTTGAAACAGATTGCGCTTCTTCTGATTCTACCATTTCAAATTGTAAACCAGCTTCTTGTAAGCGATTTAACTCTTCTTGGTATGCTTTATCTTGAAAGTACTCTTGTATACTTTCTGCAATCACATTACCAATTTCTGGTGCCTCTATCAACTCCTCTAAAGAAGCGTTTGTTAGATTATCAATCGTTTTAAAGTGTTTCACCAATTTCTTAGCTACTGTTTCTCCAACATGACGAATCCCTAACCCGAACAACACCTTCTCAAATGGTTGATCTCTAGAGTCTGAAATCCCCGTCAATAAGTTAGAGATAGATTTCTCTCCAAATCGTTCAAGATTGGTTAAATCAACTTCCTTCAATTGATATAAATCTGGAATAGAATGAATCAGCTTATGATCATACAATTGAACAATGGTTTCCTCACCTAATCCAGCTATATCCATTGCTCTTCGGCTTATGAAATGTTGTATCCTACCAATAATTTGTGGCCTACAACCAGTTGTATTAGGGCAGAAATGCTGTGCCTCTCCTTCCCTTCTTACCAACTCAGTGCTACATTCAGGGCAATGTTTTATGTATTGAAACGGCAAAGACACAGGGTTTCTCTGACCTTCATCTACTCCAACAATTTTTGGAATAATCTCTCCACCTTTTTCTACAAAAACCCAATCACCAATGCGAACATCTAATTTCTCAATAATATCTGCATTATGTAATGATGCTCGCTTTACGGTAGTTCCTGCTAATTGAACAGGTGTTAAATTAGCTACTGGCGTAATTGCTCCAGTTCTACCAACTTGAAAAGTAATTTCTTCTAGCTCTGTAACTGCCTGCTCTGCCTTAAACTTATATGCTATAGCCCACCTAGGTGATTTAGCTGTATACCCTAGCTCATCCTGTAATTCATAATCATCAACTTTAATGACTATCCCATCAATTTCAAAATCGAGTTCATGTCGATGGACGTCCCAATAATGAATAAACTCCATTATTTCATCTATAGTACCACATTGAGCAATCATCTTATCCTCTGATCGTGGTGTATTGAACCCCCACTTGCCAGCGTTTTTAACTGATTCAAAATGTCCGTTTGCAACGATAGATGGACTATAGATTCCGTACAAGTAACACATCAATCCACGCTGCGCTACGATTGAACTATCTTGTAATTTAATGGTTCCTGATGCTGTATTACGAGGATTGGCATAGGTTGACTCACCCGCCTCTTTCATTGCCCTATTAAGAGATTCGAATTTTGACTTTGGTAAAATGATTTCTCCTCTAATCTCAAATTCACTTGGGTAGTTATACCCTTGCAAACTCATGGGCACAGTTCGAATGGTTTTCACATTCGCAGAAACATCATCTCCCTTTTGACCATCTCCACGAGTAACAGCTTGATGAAATACTCCATCTCTATACTTAATTCCAATGGCAACACCATCGTACTTTAACTCACATACGAAAGTTACAGAGCCCTCCGTTTGTTTTTGGATACGCTCTATAAATTCAACTATTTCTTCTTTACTGTAAGAGTTAGATAGAGAGAGCATCGGATAATCGTGATTAACCGTATTGAACGATTTTGTTAAATCACCTCCTACTCGCTTTGTTGGACTGTAAGGGAGTGCTAAATCAGGATGTTTAGCCTCTAGATCTTCTAGCTCTTTCATGAGCTGATCAAACTCGTAATCAGATATAGAAGGGCTATTTAAAATGTAGTATTGATGGTTATGCTTTTCTAGCTCTTTGCTAAGTTGAGCAATTTGAGCAGCTACCGTTCCTTCTTTACTCATTTCTTCTTTTTCTTTTCGCTTCTTACCTTCTCTCTTGCATTAAAATAGCGCTCTTTCATTGCAAGCACCTCTTGTTTTTTGAAAATACTTTGGTATAATCCACCTATGTTGAATCTAACGCCAAAATTGTAATACGGCCCCTTACTAAAATCAGAAAGCGTTTCATCACCAGCAGATACTGAACGTACTCCTAATCCACCACCAATACCAAACCAATTATTAATGTTGTATTGTGCACTTATTCCAACTTCAGTTAAAAAGTAATAAGGCCCCTGCTCTTCTCTGATAGCATTCTTATTTTGATCTAGATACTTGTAGTTTGCAAAACCATACCCTGCCTGAATTGGTATTGACAACTCCCAACGGTAATTATTAATCACCATAAATTCAAAAAAACCACCAATAGCTAGAAAGTCAACATCATTAAAAGTTGCGTCTTCAGGAAGGTCTTCTTGAATGATAACTGAATCTACCATTGCCGAAATCAATAGCCCCATTCGATACTTCTTGTTGTACTCTATTCCTAAGCGGATGTTGTTGAATCTCACATCGTCTTTATCGATGAGGCTCTGCGATCTACTTAGTCGAAAGTATAAATGAGTCTCAGGTTCTTCTAGCGGAGGTACAAAAACACCTGCCATTTGATCGTATTGAGCAAATGAATTTAGGGTAGTTAGAAGGACGATAATTAAAAGGGTTAATCTTGCCATGTTGCGTATACCATGCGATCTCTGTCGCTTAAGTCTTTTTTGACGTAACTATTCTTGCCCCCTAAAGTATGAAACACTTCCTGAACGGCTAAACCTCTATCAACATGTATTTCAACAAATAATTCTGCTTTGTTTAAACATGCATATTCGGCCAATGCTCGATAAAAGAGCAAATCATCCTGACCAGGTGTAAACAAAGCCAAATGAGGCTCATAGTCTAGTACATGTTTCTCCATTGTTGATGAATCAACATGAGGAATATAAGGTGGGTTACTTACAATGCAGCGTGTTTTAGGTAACAATTCTGGAGTTGTTAGAATATTGCAAAACTGCCATTCGACTTCTAAATCGTATGTATTACCGTTTCTTTCTGCTACTGCTAAAGCCTCTTTACTCACATCAACCCCAATTACTCTTGCATTGGGTAATAAATCCTTTACTCCAATAGCTATACAGCCAGATCCAGTACCTACATCTACAACTGTATCTGCAAGCTGAGCTTTTTCTGCCACCAGGTGAACCAGTTCCTCTGTTTCTGGTCTTGGAATAAGTGTATGCTCGTTCACCTCCAAGTCAAATCGTAAAAATGGGGCATTTCCCAATATGTATTGAATAGGTTTTTTTTGCTTGAGTTGTTTCACAATGTGTATCACCTTAACCAATTCAGATTCACTCAAACGACTGTCTAACTGCAGTCTCAACTCCATTCTACTCCATCCCTTGATGTGATAAAACACTTCATCAAAGAAGAGAGCAACTTCTCTTTCATCCCACAAATTATTGAGCTGCAGAGCAAAATAATCTTGTACTGCTCTTACGGTATTGTCGGCTATTTTCATTATGAACTATACCTCAATCTTTCATGCGAATTAACCTACATTTGGCAGAGTATGCAAGCAATTGAGACAGATGAGTTTTACATGCAACGCTGTTTGCAACTCGCAAAACTAGGTTGGGGTAATGTATCTCCTAACCCATTAGTTGGTGCTATAATCGTTCATAAAGGTAAAGTTATTGGCGAAGGGTATCACCGAATTTATGGGGAAGCACATGCCGAAGTAAATGCTATTAATCAGGTTTCTGATGTAGCTCTTCTAAAAGAATCTACTATTTACGTAAACCTAGAACCCTGCTCACATGTAGGAAAAACTCCTGCTTGTAGTAACTTAATAATCAGAATGGGTATCCCGAATGTAGTCGTAGGAATGCAAGACCCATTCGATCAAGTAAGTGGTAGAGGAATAACTCGACTAAAAAATGCAGGAATTAATGTAACAGTGGGTGTTCTAGAAAGAGAGTGCATTGAATTAAATCGTGTTTTTATTGAGTTTCACACACAGAAAAAGCCATGGATTCGGGTCAAATTCGCACAATCAGCCAATGGTTTCATTGATCAATTTATAAAAGATAAACATCAGGCAGTTGCCATTACCAACTCCTTTTTCAATACGTTAAATCACAAAGAGCGAACAGCAATAGATGCTATTGCTGTAGGTTATCAAACAGCATTACGAGACAACCCTTCTCTTTCTCCAAGATTGTGGAATGGAAAAATGCCTATTCGTATTGTATTCGATCGGTACAATTCTCTTCCTAGGTCATTGAATTTATTTAATGATGGTAATGATACATGGGTAGTTACTGAAAGACCAATGGAAAACGAACCTCATGTAAGGTTCATTGAAACCACTTGGGAACATCGCATTAAAACAATCTTGCATCATCTCTATCAGGCCAATAAAGCATTTCTATTGGTTGAAGGAGGTACATCACTGATTCAAACATTTATAGAATCTGGGACGGTAAATGAATTTTGGGAGTTCACTAACAAGCAACTCATGCTCGAAGGAGGAACCAAATCACCTGATATTACGCTCACACCTTTTGAAACAATTACTTTTGAACATCAAGAACTGAAGCGTTATTCCGCCCAATGAAGACCTTTTTTGCCCTTTTCATAAGTTTAATTACCATTTTTTCTACTGCAGAAGCTGCAACTTGGGAAGACTACAAAAAAGAGTCTGATCCAGAAAAGCAAGTCCAAATTCTAACTCAACTTGCTTGGGATATCAAATTCAGTCAGCCCGACTCTTTTAGACTCCTTACTGATTTAATTATTCAGCAAAGTAGAGACATTAATTATGCACTTGGTGAAGGTAATGGCATCACCTACAAAGGCGTAATGCACTATCTAAATGATCGTTATGACTCTGCTAACTTTTATTTTGATCAAGCCATCATCATTTTTGAACAACACGATATTAAAGCTGGCTTAGCAAAGCTCTATAATTATAAAGGCTTATCCTTCGACTCTATGGATGAGTTCAGTAGAGCTATCAAATACTACACAAAATCATTAAAGTTAAAAGAAGAATCAGGTGACAAAATCGGGACAGCTAATACCCTAAACAACATTGCTGTCATGCAAATTGATCAAGGTAATTATGATGATGCACTAAAGAATATTGAAAAAGCCTACACCATATATCTCAACCTAGAAAACTTGTCAGGTCAGGCTTTAGCGTTACACAACATTGGACTTGTATACGACAACCAAGATGATTTTGAATCTGCTATTGAATATTACCTGCAATCACTTCATTTAGAAGAAAAAATAGGCGATGATTCTTCAGGTATGGGAATGAGCTACAATAATCTTGGTTCTTTGTATGCCGATGAAAAAAGGTATGATGAAGCTCAGTACTATTATGCTAAAGCTCAAAAAATTTACGAGTCCATTGGTCAATCGAGTGGTTTAAGTTTAATTTACAATAACCTTTCTGATGCACACTGTGAACAGGGTAATATTGATAAGGCATTAGAATTCGCTCAATACGCTTTATTGATTGCTGACTCTACTAATCAACCCGAAAAAGTTGTTTTAGCACATAGAAATCTAGCACTGGCTTATCGCAAAAAAGAACAATGGAAAGATGCCGCTAAACACTTTGAACGGTATTCGCATTTAAACGATAGCTTGCTCAAATTGAGTTTTGATGCAGAAATAGAACATCTAACAAACTCACTTACCATGACAAAGAATTACGATCAAATGCAAACGGCACAGTTTAAAGTAATTCAATACGGTAATCAGAAAGTACTAAAACAGGTGTTTTTGATATTAGGCGTTTTGGCCATTCTAATTGTTTTTGGGATTCACAATAATTGGATTGTGATGGGAACTAAATGGGTTAGCCTATTGATCGTTTTCGGAGTTGCAGCTTTGTACGAAGCCGCTCTTCTATTCCATAACGAACTGTTTCCTGAAAGTGATGAGATTACGTTGATCTATCGCTATGGTGGACATATTCTTCTTTTTGTTTGCGCTGTAGCGTTTATAACCTTCAGTACTAAGATTTCTAAAAGCGAATGATTTTTTTGATCCTATCGGTGTTAGCGTCCACCGGAATTTTCATCATTTTTAAAGGGTTTGAAACCAACAGAGTACACCTTACTACAGCTATTGTGGTAAATTACTTTACTGCCTGTGGAGCTGGGTTATTATTCTTTGGACTTCCCATTAATCAAATCTCTTGGCAAGAATGGGGTATTGCAGCTGTGCTTGGTTCTTTGTTCATTACGTTATTTACCATTATGGGCAGAACCACAGCTATACATGGTGTTACTACAGCAAGCATTAGTAACAAAATGTCGTTGCTATTTCCAGTTGCATTCGGAGTATTCTTTTTTAACGATGAACTTCAATTACAGCAATGGATTGGCCTAACGTTAGGAATTGGCAGTATTATACTGGTTAACTGGTCCAGCGAAGGCGGAAAAAAAGAGCAACTATGGCTACCAATCGTTCTTTTTCTTGGAAGTGGATGTATTGATTTACTTCTGGATGTTGCCTCCAGGTCAATATTAACCATACCAACTGGTAGCTTTTCTGCTATGCTCTTTGGAATTGCAGGAACCCTTGGTCTCTCATACTTTAGTGCAACCAAACAGCTTCAAATTCAAAAGAAACATTTAATAGCTGGTTTACTTTTAGGAGTTGTCAATTTCGGAAGCATTTACTTTTTGTTAGAAGCATTACAACGTGTTCCTTTAACTAGATCATTAGTCTTCC
>DIYR01000238.1 GCA_002429085.1 Flavobacteriales bacterium UBA6049 | reverse complement strand
GGAGAACCCTCGAATCCTCCAACTTTTAAAAGACGTATCCTTAATGGTTGGGCAGAAGGCGATTTACAAGTTTATTTAAAAAATGACAGCACCTATCAATGGATATATGGCCAGTATAAGAACGGGGTTTTAATTAGTGGTTCGTATTTTGAGTACTTTTTAAATGGTAAATTCCGATTGACCGGACAATACGCTTATGGTCATAGACATGGAATTTGGACTTGGTACTACCCGAATGAACAAATAGAACGGATTGTCACCTATGAACTTGCTGAACCTATTAAGGAAATCGAATATGACGTAAATGGAAATATTATTGAACAATTTGATGTAATAAAAGAAAAAACTAATGCCAACAAAACCTATAAGCAATAGCGCCCTAATGGCCGCTACTGCTCATAGCCAAACGTTATAAGCAATTGATCACAACTTAGATAAATGAAAATATTTATATCACATTCATCAAGAAATAAAAACTACGGAAATTTAATTGTAGAACTCCTTAGAAACCTTGGAATAAAAGAAAATGAGATAATTTTCACAAGTAATGTAGCCTATGGTATTCCAGTTGGTCAGAATATTTTTCATTGGTTAAAATCACAAATCGAAGAGAAACCTTTTGTAATCTACTTGCTTTCTGAACAATATTATGAAAGCATCGCTTGTTTGAATGAAATGGGAGCCGCTTGGATAATAGAAAATGACCATGCTGCTATTTTTACCCCAGATTTCAACTTATCAAGTAAAGAGTTTCAAAGTGGTGCTTTAGACCCAAGAGAAATTGGATTTTACGTCAACGATAAAGAAAGGGTGTTATCTTTTATTCAATTACTTTCTAAACATTTTGAACTTTCTAATAACGCAATACTAATCTCACAAAGTGTAGAAAAGTTCATTAAAGCAATTGGTGAAATAAAGCCAGAATCAACAACTAAAATTCAGCCCACGAAAACAGTCGAGTTGAAAAAACCTGAAACAGAGTTGATTGCAGAAAAAAAATCGATTCAAAAATCCTCTATCAAAACTATACAAGTTGATAAAGGAGATTTATATTCTAAATTTTTAGGTTTAATTGATGCTAATAAGCTCAAATCCGATGAACTGCTTTTACTTCATTATATCGTTGATACCAGTAACGTTAAATTAATGACTGGGTGGCAAGAGGAACATGAAGTTTCCAAAATTACCGAATGGGAAAAAATCAATGACATCAAAAGTGTCCTTTCAAAAAATTACCCTGAAGTTCTAAGAAGATTTGAACTTAGAGGTTTTACTGAAGTATCGGAAGTTACGAGTTCTAATAATCCAAAGGAAGTAAAACTAAAAGATGAAATCGCAGTACATGTTTTGGATTTACCAGATAATGTACTCTCTAAAATAGAAGAAGTAGTAAAGAGTAATTTTTTTGAGCACCCTGAAGAAGTTGAAAATGAAGATAATTTTGACTTGCCATTTTAAAAACAAAAAGCTTATAACAATGTATATACAAAATAGGCGAAATAGTAGTAAATTCAACGGTTGTAGCCTGCTTACAACTTTGTAACGGTTTGATAGGTTTAAAGCCCGCAATCGCCTACTTTGCATATACTCACCGTTAGGCACAAGCAAAAACTAGAA
Organism: Flavobacteriales bacterium UBA6049; assembly: GCA_002429085.1. GTDB lineage: Bacteria > Bacteroidota > Bacteroidia > Flavobacteriales_G > Salibacteraceae > UBA6049. The sequence continues at coordinate 2,070 of DIYR01000238.1, read as the reverse complement.
TTAAGAAATGTCAAAAGTCGTTTTAAGTAAAGAAGAAATTAAAGTCAAATACAAGGAACTTCTTGAAGGAAAAACGTATTCTCCTCAGCAAAGAGGATTTGAATTTGAAAAACTAATTTACTCAGTATTGTATGCTGAGGGTTTAGAACCACGAGCTGGCTACAAACCAGAAGGAGAACAAGTTGACGGCTCTTTTTTCTGGCAAGGTCAAACTTTTTTGTTAGAAGCAAAATGGGTACAGACCCCCTTACCTGCTTCAAGCATATATTCTTTTAAAGGAAAATTGGATGGGAAATTTCACACGACAAGTGGAATTTTCATTTCAGTCAATGGTTATAGTGATGATGTAGAGGATGCCTTAAAATTTGGAAAATCCTTAAATATTCTTCTGTTTGATAAAAGTGACATTCCTCTAATCTTCAATGGAGATGTAACGTTTACTGAAATTTTGAAATTTAAACTCCGTCAAGCCGGTGATACTGGTAGTTTACAAGTTTCATATAGTTTGAAAGAGAAAGCGGAAGAGATTTCCAAACTTGAACCAACTAGGATAATGAGGTTTGCCGAGTTCTCAAAATCACAGCCACATACACCAACCAAAATTGATGATTTACTTGTTTTTGTGGAAGGTAAAACCGACATACCACTAATAAATAACTTCATAAAACCAATTAAGAACTACTACTCTCTTTCTTATCGAATAGAAGCATTGAATGGTGCTGGCAATATCCGACAACTACCCTCCTTACTAAACATTTATGGAAGCTATAATAAAACTAAGGCTGTAATCGTCATTTTGGACAATGACCAGGCTGGGAAGGAAACAAATATGGTTATCCAAAATATAGAAGAACAATTTCAAAATTCATCTATTTATGTAAGGCCAATATTTTTGTTTATAGATGATTCTTTAAAGAAAAGACTATCTAATGAACTGTCTATTGACAAACTAAGAAATGAGCCTCTTTTTGAACGTTTGGAATTATTTATTAGGCAAATAGCGGAAGACTATTACGATCCTGAAATAGATATACCTCTTGACACTCTTAATCACATTTTTAAAATACTTGAATGGGATTTTAATCTAGGGATAATAATGGTTGGCGAAGATGAAGCTGGGAGACCTTATACGATTGAATCTTTAGAAGACTTTATAAGCTACCTGAATGATGAAGTGATTCAAGCTATGAGTGGAGAAATGCCACTACATTGGTTAAAAGAACAAGAATATCTTGATTACGAAACTGAGGTGAGAGAATTTGTTCACGATTATTATTCTAAAGAAATCGACAAACTCGGATGGAACACAAACGACTTATAAAAATAAAGCCAGTGCCTAACAAAACCTATAAGCAATAGCACCCTGCGGTATGCTACTGCTCATAGCCAAACCGTTAGGCAACATTAGAATCGAACATTGGAAAGACAAAAAGCAATAGAACAATATTCAAAAATCAAATTGAAAGAACTTTCTCAAGATGAAAGAGCTGAACAGTTGGAAATTATGACCTATGAAGATTGGAGCGATGCGGAAGGTTGGAGTTTGTTATCAAAATCGATAAGGAATGAAATTGAAAACGGAGAAGAAATTCACAATCCTAAATTAGAAAAGTACGATGCAGTACTAATGATTTGGTTAAAAAATGGACTTCAATCTGTGACCAACGAATTTCTATGTGAAAAACTGAATATTGACAAAATTATAGGAGAACCGATTAAACTGGAATCTTGCCCTTGTTGTGGACATAGAACAATTGGAGAACGTGGGAATTATGAAATATGTAAAATGTGTTGGTGGGAAGATGACGGACAAGATAATCAGCACTCTGAACAAGTAATGGGCGGACCGAATTACGGAATTAGCTTAGTTATGGGAAGATATAACTATCTGATATATGGACTATATGACCCAAATCGTACCGACTTAATGAAATTAAAAGCAGAGGAAAACCAGTTTGAAAAAGGTAGAATATTTGAAATTGCTGACAATGAGTATCTGATTGAGAAAGGAACTGATTGGAAATGGAAAATAACGTTGTCTAACAAGGTGTATAAGTAATAGCGGTTTAA
>DIYR01000237.1 GCA_002429085.1 Flavobacteriales bacterium UBA6049 | reverse complement strand
TCATTCCACCAAGACATAATTTTTCTCTTTGTTTGCAGCAAATTTAGGATTATTCTTCAATGATCATAAGCCTTTTTCGAACAAGTCATCCAACAAGTTATTTGTTGCTACCGTTACTAGGTGTTTTACTACGGATTCCTCTATTAATAGTAGATGTAGGGACATCGCATGTAGAGGTGTTGTCTCCTGTCGAGCAATACATCGTTTCAATGCCTTGGCTAAATTGCTTAGTTGCTGGTGTATTAAGCGGGGTATTAGGTATTTACGTTAATAATCTTTCAGATCAATTTGGATTCTTGGATCGGGTCAGTGGCCTGTCAGGTTTAAGTTTTGTAGTTCTTAGCACATGGGTGCCAGAAGCAGCAAGTTTTTCATTCTCATACTTGTCCTTGGGAATAGTTCTCATAGCATTTCAGCAACTTTTTTCGCTCGGAAAAACTGGAGGATTGCCTCAAGTGTTTAATGCCTCGCTCTTAATTAGTGTTGCTTCGTTAGTAACAGAAGATCTTCTTGTTCTGCAGCTGTTAGTACCTTTTGCAATTGTCTATTTTCAAACCATACATTGGCGTCATTTTTCTGTATGGTTGATTGGTTTGGTAATGCCAATGCTATATGCTTTAGTTTGGGGATTGTATTATCCAGAGTCAAACGTGAGTGTTATCACAGGAGCTTATAGTTTGATTGAATGGGATGTGTTTAATCAATTTCAATCCACTATATGGATTTGGAGATTAGTATTTGTTATTATCCTTATCATATTAGCAATGCAATCATTTAGAAAAGGACTTACGAAAAACACAACGCGTATTCGAAAGTCGTTTCTGCTAATTATGTGGATGCTGATCTTTAGCGCAATTGCTATTGTTCAAACTAATAATGTCTTTACAGCACCTTATATCCTGTTCGCATTGCCATTAGGATTTATGCTTTCGAATTACTTTTTCTATTCTAAGAAGAGGGTGCTTTCAGAAGCAGCTTTAATTGGAATAGTGGTGATTGAATTAGCAAACTATTGGCTATAAACACGCTCAGAAAATTACCTTTGCAAAAATTATTGGTGAAATGAAATTTGGAGTAATCACTTTTCCAGGGTCTAACTGCGACCACGATATGATTTATGTTCTTGAAACCATTATGGGGCAAGAAGTAGCACATCTATGGCACAAAGATCACGATCTTCAAGGATGTGATTTTATTGTTGTTCCTGGAGGGTTCTCTTATGGTGATTACTTAAGATCAGGTGCAATTGCAAGATTTTCTCCTATTATGGATGAGGTAATCAAACATGCTGAAAATGGTGGTTACGTTATGGGAGTATGTAACGGCTTCCAGATATTATGTGAGGCAGGCCTTCTTCCAGGAGCTTTACTGCATAACACCAATCAAAAGTTCATTTGCAAGAATATTCATCTAAAGGCTCAAACTAACAACAGCTTAGTTACAAGAAATGCGAGCTTAACAGATGCTGTTAAAATTCCAATTGCCCACGGAGAAGGAAACTTCTACATCAATGAAAATGGGTTGAAAGCATTAAACGATAACGACCAAGTGTTGTATCGCTACTGTGATGAAGAAGGGAATGTTACAAACGAGAGTAATCCTAATGGCTCATTAGAAAATATTGCGGGTATAACCAATATCAAACGCAATGTGTTCGGTATGATGCCTCATCCAGAACGTGCAGCTGATATTAATGTTGGAAACGAGGATGGTAAACTGCTCTTCGAATCTATTCTAATGGAAGTTTCTGCATAAGCAGACCGTCTTTCTAACATGTTAATAGATACGCACGCACATATCTACCTTCCGCAATTCGAGGAAGACATTGATGAGGTGATGAAACGTGCATCTCATTCAGGAGTAGAAAAAATTCTTCTCCCGAACATTGATTTGGAGAGTGTTCCGCAAATGAAGAACCTTATCCAACGGTATCCAGATACTTGTATTGGGATGATGGGTTTACATCCATGTTCTGTGGATGAAAACTACATTCGAGTACTAGATTCATTAGAAAAAGAGCTTCGAGAAGGTATATACATTGCGGTAGGAGAAATAGGAGTAGACCTGTATTGGGATAAAACATTTTTGCCACAACAAAAAGATGCATTTCGTATTCAAATAGATTGGGCAAAAGAATTGAACTTACCCATAGCCATCCATGCCCGAGATAGTTTTGATGAGATTTTTGAAGTGTTGGATGCAGAAAATGATGATCGATTGAGTGGTGTGTTTCACTGCTTTACTGGTTCTACTGATCAAGCTCAAAGAGTACTTAATTATGGTGACTTTAAGTTAGGAATCGGAGGAGTTTATACGTTCAAGAATAGTGGACTAAGAGAAGCCTTACTTCCTATTTCTTTAGAACATCTTATCTTAGAAACTGATGCGCCCTACTTAACCCCAGCTCCATACAGAGGTAAGAGAAATGAGCCTAGCTATACAAGATTAGTGGCTGAAAAAATGGCTGAAGTTTATGGTGAATCAATTTCTGAAGTAGAGCGAATTACGAGTATGAACGCTCAACAACTATTTCAAATTCAATGAGCGATGCACCAAATATCTTGGTGATTTACACAGGAGGAACCATCGGAATGGTGGAGGATCCTGAGTCGAAAACACTTTTCCCTTTTGATTTTGAACACTTATCAGGCCAAATTCCTGAACTAAACAAGCTAGATGTAAACATCACCACTGTAACGACACACCAACCAGTAGATTCTTCTAATATGTCGCCATCTCTTTGGCGAGAATTAGTGGCTATTGTTTCTGCTAATTACGCCATGTATGATGGGTTTGTTATTTTGCATGGTTCAGATACTATGGCTTATACAGCATCGGCATTGAGCTTTTTGCTCGAAAATTTGGCTAAGCCAGTAATCTTGACAGGATCTCAATTGCCAATTGGAGTGATTCGTACCGATGGGAAAGAAAATTTTATCACATCTGTAGAAATTGCTTCTGCCAAGAATGAGTTTGGAGATCCAATGGTTCCTGAAGTATGTGTGTATTTCGAATACAAATTGTATCGAGGTAATAGAACATACAAACAAAGCGCAGAACATTTTGAGGCCTTTGCATCACCCAATTATCCAACATTAGCCGAGGCGGGTGTCCACATCAGGTATTTTCCGAATGCCATTATGGGACTGTCAACCGAACCATTAGTAACTCATCAAGTTTTAGATGAGCGAATAGGAATCTTGTTCTTATTTCCAGGAATAGGGATTGATCTTGTTCAGTCTGTACTAGATAATCCGAATTTGAAAGCGACCATACTATACACCTTTGGTGCAGGAAATGCACCATCTGCACCTTGGTTTTTGCGACAAGTTCAACAAGCTGTAGCAAATGACAAAATTTTGGTGAACGTTACTCAATGCATGAGCGGAACAGTAAATCAGTCATTATACGCTACAGGCCGTGAATTAGAAAAATTAGGTGTGATTAGTGGTGCAGATATGACAATGGAGGCTGCCTTAACTAAGTTGATGTATTTACTTGGTCATGGCTTTGAACGTGAGGAAGTAAAGCACTATTTTGGTCAGTCTTTACGAGGAGAACTCACCGAATTATGAAAAACTGGCTTTCGAAGTATCACATAGCTCTACTTATTTTCTCTTTTGGGATTTACATTCAAACAGCATCTTTTGATTTTGTTCTTGATGATAAAATTGTAATTACGAGCAATCAAATCACAAAACGTGGCTTTGGAGGTGTTACCTTACATTTTCAACATGATGCCATGGATGGGTTCTGGGCAGAGCAATACAATGTTCCAATCGAAGAGTACGAAACCAGAACTTTAGTTTCTGGAGGAAGATATCGTCCATTAGCATTAACTTCTCATTCAATAGAATATGAGCTGTTTGGTGATGATTCATCGATCCCACATTTAATCAATGCGTTGTTGTATGCACTTCTTTGTATTGTGCTCTATACCGTTCTACTCAGGCTATTCCCAGGTTACAAGGAGTCATGGTTTTCTCTTCCATTCTTGTTGACTATGTTGTTTGCTGCTCATCCACTGCATGTGGAAGTTGTGGCCAATATTAAAGGGCGAGATGAAATTCTTAGTTTTCTATTTGCAGCGATCCCACTAGCAATGGTGCTGAAAGATGGATTTAAGTTGTTTACAGGTCAGTTCTGGATAGCGATGTTCTTATTTTTTCTGTCGCTATTATCTAAGGAAACAACCATTCCATTTGTTATACTAATTCCTATGGTCTATTTCTATAAGCATAAACCACTAAAAGATTCACTCATCTTGTTTGGAGGTTTTTTAGGTGTTGCTCTGGTTTACTTATTTATTAGAACTCAAGCTTTAGGGTCAGTTGAAAGTCCTGAGATTACCGAATTAATGAACAACCCACTCGTAAATGCAAGTACTTCCGAGAAGTGGGGTGTTGTTTTCTTGAGCATGTTTGCTTACCTGAAGCTAATGTTGATACCCAATCCATTAACGCATGACTATTATCCGTTCCACTTGCCGTTTATGAGTGCTGATGCAACGTACCCAGAGATTACTCATTGGGCAAGCTTACTGGGGGTATTAGTAATTATTGTGTTAGGTGTACTCATGCTAATTGGTTCTAAGAACAAGAAAAAGTGGAGCTATGGTATATGGTTCTTCTTTGGGACAATTGTGCTAGTTTCAAATGCAATTTTCCCAGTGGGTGTTTTCATGAATGAACGGTTCATGTTCATCCCATCATTTGGTTTACTAATTGCATCTGTTGGATTGATAGAAAAAGTGAAGCAACAGCAACTTGTTTCATATGCCTTACTCGGGGTTATCGTAGTTTTTGCTGGGCTTTCTATAAACAGAAGTTTCGCATGGGAAACAGATGAATCATTAGCATTAACAGATGTAGAGGTTTCAATAGGCTCTGCTAAGAACCAAATGGCAGCTGGAGATGCACTATTACAATTAGCGAAAGAAGAGAGCAATCAACAGCAAAAACAAGAATACTTGACTCAGGCCTTCCAACATTTGAAAACATCATTATCTATTTATCCAAACTACTTTCCACCATATGATTTATTGGCAAATGTGTACTTCGAAAGTGGGAACTATATTGAATCGGCTAAGTTCTTCAAGCAATGTGCGGAGAGAAAACCTGAAAATCCTAAGTTTTTAGAGAATATTGTAATAGTAGCAAACAGGTTAATATCAGAAGAACGATATCAAGAAGCTGATCAGGTTCTTCAATTGGCGTTAGAATTGAACCCCAATTATATCAATGCCTTAGATAAGATAGCTGAAGTAAATGGACGTTACCTGAATAATCTCCCTAAATCCATTCAGTACCTAGAGAGAGCGGAAGTAATTGCACCAAACAATAGCTCCATTTTACAAAAGATGGGCGTTGCTTATGCCATGTTGGGTAATACTCAAAATGCAATCATCTATTTTGAAAAAGTAGTAACCATCGATCCAAACAATGGACCTGCGCTTAAAAATTTAGGGATAGCATACCTCCAAATAGGAGATCAACAGAAAGGAAATCAGTACATTCAGCGTGCAGAACAGTTAGGACAATAATGTATAATATGCTTCGTTCTCCACTGGAGAGAAATACCTCTATTTACAAGGATTTCCATTCGATTAAGAACGTGCAAAATCAACATTTGTAATTTCAAAAAAATTGTAGTTTAGTCGCGTTTTAAAATTTAGGAAACAACACATTACGTGGCGTAAAGGAGAGGTGGCCGAGTGGCTGAAGGCGC
>DIYR01000054.1 GCA_002429085.1 Flavobacteriales bacterium UBA6049 | reverse complement strand
CTCCAGGATTTCCTCCTCTACCTGCCGTGATAATAACAACATCACAGACTGTAAGTTCTTCTAAAGATGCCGCTCTTACTTGACATGGTGGCAAAAAAATGGCGCCATGAGTTAAATCTAGCGCCTCTCCTTCAGCAATTTCTTGCTTAATATCATGTAATAAGAGCTCTTTACAAACTCCAGCTTGGAGTAGGCTCATCGCAACTGATGAACCAACCCATCCCATTCCAACGATACCTACTTTTCCAGTTCTCATCTGGATGGTGTTTTAAGATTCTTTTTCAGTACTATTTTGCTGCTTAAATCGTTCGATGAGTTCTTCATCGCTCATACCCAAAATCTCGATGGCATTTTTAGACTCTCCAGCAAATACATGCGTTGGATATTCATCAATCACGCGCTCATACTGCTCTTTTGCTTTACCATACTGATTCATATGGTAATCGTACACAAAAGCTGTCATGTATAATACCTCAGGTCTTTTAATATAATCTGGATAATGCTTAGCCACTCTATTAAAGTTAGCTATAGCTTTATCAAAATCCTTTAAACCTATGTAAATATTACCTGCTTCAAAAATGAATTCAGGAGTTAAGGTGTCATTCGGAAATTCTTCTGCATACGATAGCAAGAATCCTGTTAAACGCTCTGCTTCTGCCTTTGCAAAACGATCATCTGTTGCCCCTTTAACAGATTGCCTAATTTTTTCAATTTCTTCGGCTTGCTCTGTTTTTGTAGGTGTACTTGTTTCTTCAACATTCGTTGATGAAGAATTACAAGCAACAAACGTTAACGCTACGGTTACAACAATAAAAATGGTTTTCAAGTTCATGGTTTATCTTTTTTTGTTTGGAAATTTCATTCGGTAATTTGCATCCACAGAACCTTTAGAAATATTTGTCAATCGTTTTTTTAGCAAGCGCTTTCTCAATGAACTTAACTTATCAGTAAACAGTATTCCCTCAACATGATCGTATTCGTGTTGAATAATACGTGCAGCTATACCAACGTAAGTCTCCTCTTTCAACTCCCAATTCTCATCATAGTATTCAATTACTACTTGATCTTTTCTGCTCACATCTTCTCGAATGCCTGGAATACTCAAGCATCCTTCCTCAAAATCCCACTCTTCACCAGCTTCTTCTAAAATAATTGGATTGATAAAAGCCTTACGGAATGTTTTCAATACTTCTCGCTCCTCTTCTTCCAAATCTTCATCTTCTCCAAATGAAGTAGCATCTACAATAAACAAGCGAATGGACTTACCTATTTGTGGAGCAGCTAACCCCACTCCTTGCGCACCTTCCATGGTTTCATACATGTCGGCAATCAACTTCTCTAGCCCCTCGTAATTCTCATCAATTTCATCTGCCACACGTTTTAAAACTGGATCTCCGTATGCTACGATTGGATATATCATTCGTTCTCTTGTAAATATGATTGTAAAATAATTGTAGCGCTCACTTTATCTATCAACGCCTTGTTTCGTCTGCTCTTCTGCTTTGCTCCACCTCTAATTAGTGCATCCATTGCCAATTTTGAGGTAAAACGTTCATCTTGGCGAACAACTTCAATATTCGGAAAATTCTTTCGAAATCGATTAATAAATGGTTGAATGGATTTTTCCACATCCGAAGGTTCATCGTTCATCCGCTTTGGTTCTCCAACAACTAATAAATCAACCGGTTCATCTTGAATGTATTTCACCAAGAAATCCCACAGTTTTGGAGTTTCAATAGTATCTAATCCATTAGCTGTTATTCGAAGCTCATCGGTAACGGCTACTCCCGTTCTTTTATTTCCGTAATCTAACGCTATAATTCTACCCACGGTCACAAAAATAGCAAAGCGGCTCTCGTACACCTCATGGCTATGTCGAATTGCTACTTTTGCACGACTCAAAAGGAAAACAACATGCGCGAGATAATAGAAGCTGCTTGGGATAACCGAGCTTTATTAGAAGAAAAGGAAACTGTACAGGCAATTGAAGATGCTATTGCTCAAATTGATGCAGGTACTTTAAGGTGTGCAGAACCAACTGCCAATGGCTGGCAAGTAAATGAGTGGGTAAAGAAAGCGGTTGTACTGTACTTTCCAATTCGCAAAATGGAAACCATTGAGGTCGGACCTTTTGAATTTCATGATAAAATGGCGTTGAAAACAGGATATGCTGAAAAAGGAGTACGTGTTGTTCCTCACGCTATTGCTCGTTATGGATCTTATGTGGCTCCCAACGTAATTATGATGCCTTCTTATGTAAATATTGGCGCTTACGTGGATAGTGGAACAATGGTAGATACTTGGGCGACAGTGGGATCATGTGCACAAATTGGTAAAAATGTTCACTTATCTGGTGGTGTTGGTATCGGAGGAGTACTAGAACCGCTTCAAGCCAGCCCAGTAATTATTGAAGATGACGCCTTTATTGGTTCTCGTTGCATTGTAGTTGAAGGTGTTAAGGTGGAAAAAGAAGCTGTACTTGGAGCCAATGTTGTTCTTACAAAGTCAACTAAAATTATTGATGTTACAGGAGAAGAACCAGTAGAATACAGAGGGGTTGTACCTGCTAGATCGGTTGTTATTCCTGGTAGCATTACAAAGTCATTCCCTGCTGGAGATTACCAAGTTCCAGCTGCATTAATTATTGGAAAGCGTAAACCTAGTACCGACTTAAAAACAAGTTTAAATGATGCTCTGCGTGAGCATAATGTAGCAGTGTAAAAGCAGGATGCAAGGAGATTTATTGACGTACGCTTTAGTTGTTTTCACTTCGTTTTTCACTATCATCAATCCTTTGGGTACGATGCCGGTATTTATGACAATGACACAATCATTATCGCCAGAAGCTCGAAGAAAAACAGCTCAAAAAGCAGTTTTAGTTTCATTCGCAACGCTCATATTGTTTGGAATTAGTGGTGAGTTATTGTTTGAGTTTTTTGGTATTTCTGTAAATGCCTTACGAATCGTTGGTGGAATCATTTTCTTTTTAATGGGGCAAGACATGTTACAGGCACGTTTAGCAAAAACCAAAGTAACTGAAAACGAAGTAAAATCTTATGTAAACGATATCTCTATCACTCCCCTAGCTATACCTATGATAGCTGGTCCAGGAGCTATTACCAATATCATTGTGATGTGGAAGGATACAAATACTGTTACAGACATGGCTGTTCTACTTGGAGGCCTTTCGGTAGTAATGGTTTTAACCTTTCTCATTTTATGGAGCGCTGGTAGAATCATGAATCTCCTTGGTGAAACTGGCAGAAATGTATTGATGCGATTAATGGGACTTATTGTGATGGTTATTGCTGTAGAATTTTTCTTTAGTGGTTTGATCCCTATCATCAAACAGAACTTCATGATGTAATGCAAAAAGTTCTATTCATACAAACAGCTTTTATTGGCGATGCTATTTTAGCAACAGGTGTGTTAGAAGCCTGGCATGCAGCTTTTCCTGAAGACGATATCCACTATGTGGTTCGTAAAGGAAACGATGGCCTGTTTGCAGAACATCCATTTATTAAGAAGTTATATGTGTGGGATAAACAAGGTGGTAAATACAAAGACCTCATTCGCATTTGGAAAGAAGTTAAATCAGCCCGCTACGATTTGCTGTTTAACCTACAACGATTTGGTGCAACCGGTTTACTAGCAGGCTTCTCAGG
>DIYR01000183.1 GCA_002429085.1 Flavobacteriales bacterium UBA6049 | reverse complement strand
GTTTCAGCAGTACCCGTCATACCACTCAACTTGTTATACATACGGAAGTAGTTTTGAAGCGTTACGGTAGCGTAAGTTTGAGTAGATGCCTCAATTTTCACGCTCTCTTTAGCTTCAATAGCTTGGTGCAAACCATCTGAGTATCTGCGGCCATCCATAATACGACCCGTTTGCTCATCAACGATTTTTACCTGGTTATCCATTACTACATACTCTACATCCTTCTCGAACATACAGTATGCTTTTAGTAACTTATCTACGGTGTGAACTCGTTCAGCCTTGATGCTATAATCGTTCATTAACTGATCGCGCTCAGTCAATTTTTCCTGATCTGGTTTTTCGCTATTTTCAATTTGATCTAGCGCAGTACCAATATCTGGTAAGATGAAAAACTCACGATCTTCAGTACTTGAACTTACTAAGTCAATACCCTTATCGGTTAACTCTACTGAGTTTTGTTTTTCATCGATTACGAAGAACAACTCTGCATCAACCTTAGGCATTTCTTTCCCTTGATCTTGCAAATAGTAGTTCTCTGTTTTTTGCAATTGCTGGCGCATTCCAGGCTCGCTCAAGAACTTGATGATTGCTTTGTTCTTTGGCAATCCACGGTAAGCTCTAAACAACTTTAAGCCGCCAGATTCTGCCAATTTCTTGTCTGAACTAGCCTCAGCTTGCTTCAATTCTTTTTTAGCTTCAGTCAGTAACTTGGTTACCAACTTACGCTGCTCACCAACCAACCTTTCTACCTTAGGCTTAAGTTCATCGAACATGTGAACATCGCCTTTTGGAGTTGGACCAGAAATAATAAGTGGCGTTCGTGCCTCATCTACTAATACAGAATCAACCTCATCGACAATGGCATAGTTATGCTTGCGCTGAACCAAGTCGCCTGTGGTTGTTGCCATGTTATCGCGCAGGTAATCGAAACCAAATTCGTTGTTGGTTCCGTATGTAATATCTGCACGGTATGCTCTTCTTCTTTCTTCGGAATTAGGGCGGTGCTTATCAATGCAATCAACCGTTAAGCCATGAAATTCAAATAATGGAGCATTCCATTCGCAGTCACGTCTCGCTAGGTAGTCGTTCACGGTTACTACGTGTACACCTCTACCTGTTAATGCATTCAAGAAAACTGGAAGGGTAGAAACCAATGTTTTCCCTTCACCTGTTTGCATCTCTGCAATTTTACCTTGCGTAAGTACAGAACCACCGATTAGCTGAACATCGTAGTGAACCATGTTCCAAGTAACCATGTTACCAGCTGCTTCCCATGTGTTTCTCCAGTGAGATTCGCCTCCGCTAATACTAACGTTGTCTTTTTGTTCGGCTATTGCTTTATCGAAATCTGTTGCCGTAACAACAAGCGTTTCGTTTTCAGAGAATCTACGAGCCGTTTCTTTTACTACCGCAAATGCTTCTGGAAGTAAGTCGTTTAAAACCTCTTCCATTTTGGCCGTAATCTGTTCTTCGATTTTATCAATTTGAGAATACAACTCATCCTTTTTCATGAAATCCATGTTCGGGTTTGAGTCCATCTCATTTTTGAGATCGTCTATCTGCTTTTGCTCAGATTCTACTTCTGCATTGATTTTAGCTTTGAACTCTGCGGTTTTAGCGCGAAGCTCATCGTTAGAAATGCTTTGTAGCTGACTATACGCCTTGTGAATACTTTCTACTATTGGCGTAATTTCTTTTATATCACGATCAGATTTACTTCCAAAAAGTTTCTGAACTGCTTTCGTTATGGAATCGAGCATGTGTTTTGCTTTAGACCTTGCTTTTGCCAAAAACCATTCCGCTGGTGCATGAACGGGCAAATTGGCAGGATTATCATTTAGGGCGTCAAATTTAACCTTATTTCTTTGGTGAAAAAGGACGAAATTGAGGGAGTTAGGCACAAAAAAAGCCGCCTGAATGACAGACAGCTTTTATTCCATGTAAAGCGATATCGCTTAATATTCGTCTTCGTTAAAGAAGAAGTCTTCTTTCGTTGGATAATCTGGCCAAATATCCTCGATAGTTTCAAAGAGCTCTCCTTCGTCTTCTAACTGCTGTAGGTTTTCTACAACCTCTAACGGAGCACCTGTTCGCAAAGCGAAATCAATCAACTCATCTTTTGATGCTGGCCAAGGTGCATCCTCCAAATAGCTCGCTAATTCTAATGTCCAATACATATCTACAGCTTGTTTCTAAGGTGTTTTTTCAAGAACGCAAAAGTAGTTTTTTAGTATACAAATGCAAGCGCTTTAAAAAAAGTTCGCAAAGCCTTTATACACGTGGCTTCCAAGGGGTTTCATCAGCATCTAATTCTTTAGACACCAATCTAGACAGTACAAAAAGGTAGTCGCTTAAGCGGTTTAAATACTGTTGTACTAATGGTGCTACAAAATCTGTTTCTGCCAACTCGATGACTCTTCTTTCTGCTCTGCGACAAATTGTTCTTGCCACATGACAATTCGACACTGCTGAATGTCCACCAGGAAGTACAAATGCCCTCATTTCTGGTAATACATCGTTCATGGCGTCCATTTCTTTCTCTAACAGCTGCACATCTTCTTCTCGTAAATCTGGAATTTTTGTGCGCGGCTCTTTTTCAGGGTCTGTTGCTAATGACGACCCTATGGTGAATAAGCGATCTTGTGCTTCTACTAGTATCTTATGCTGATAATGATTTGGAATACCATCTCGTACGACTCCAACCCAAGAGTTTAACTCATCTACTGTTCCGTATGCTTCTATGCGAGCATGATTTTTTGCAACTCTGGTTCCCCCAATTAATGAAGTTTTACCTGCATCTCCTGTTTTAGTATATACCTTCATGAATTTTACTTTGGTAGATTGCTGAATGGTACTTCAATTTTTTTGAATTTCCAATAGACGGCATTTCGATAGTAAACAAACGGAGATATGGCTTTGTTTGTTACGACTATATTTTGCGTCTTGTTTCGCTTAGCCAACTATTAAAATCCTCTCTTGAGGTTGTTTTTAATTGGTTATCGAAATACGTAAGCCTAGATTCAAACTCTGGCTTTCCGATTTTTAGTTCGCTAAATTCAGCCGATGTTATGAGTAAATGAATGTACGGAGGAATGTGTAGCATATTCTTTTCGCGCTCAACCAACCCATATTTTCTATTAATACGAAGCGCTAAACTGTTTTGTCCATTCATGATTAAGGCGTATAAATATGTTCTAAAGAAATAATTCCACCTATGCTCAAAAGTTCTGGTTTTGAATTCTTCGAGGTAGTTTCTCATTAACCTCACCGTATTGTTATACTGTTCTGCCTCATTTAAACAACGGCAATAGTTGGTTATAAAAACCATACGGTTATTCAGGTTTCTTGATTTCTTGAATACTTCAAACGCCTCTTTCATTTGACTTAAGGCTTTCTTGTATTCATTGAGGTGGATTAATACTGTTGTGTAGTTGTTTAGGTAGTACAGAAAATCTTGTGTATGGTGTTTAATAGACTGAAAACCACAGAACGCTGCTTTTTGATAGGCTCCAAGTTTATCAAGCACTAACAGTTTGTTTGCGTAGAAGTTTGCTAGCAGACGCGGAGAATAAAACTCGCCTCTAAAAATAGCTTGCTCTAGTTCTTCTATTGGCTCTACTAATTTGCTTACCTCTTGGTTATTGATATGATACATAAGGTAGGCTAACAGGGCTGCATATCTGGTTTTTCTACTTAGGTTTTCGTTTCGAAATGTGGATAGCATTTCGCTAATTTCTTCAGGGGTAACGCTTGTTTTTTTTCGATGTTGATGATCTAATACTATTCGCTCCGTTAGTGTTTCTACATGAAGCATGGTAGAGCGATTTATATCGTAAACAATGCGATACTTCTGCAAGAAGTCTTTGATTACGTGTAGATCTTTTAATCTCCCTCTAATGATTAGGTATTTCTTATACGCTTCCATTGATTGAAAGAATACATCTGAATGATAGCCCTTTGGATCAAAGTGGCGTATTTCTGTTAATACCTTGGTTTGTTCTTCTGGTGGAATTACATCAATGGTTACTTGGTAATTGAATGTGTTGATCCAGGTGTAGTATTGGTCAACATCTATTTTTTCGAGCTTTTGTTTGAAATACTTGATGAGTTTGGAGTACTTTCTAGCATCTATGGTTTGATCAAACTCTACTTTGGATTCTACTTGGTTAACTCTGCGTTTTACTTTATCCAAAATATGAAAGAGCTGTGGATCACTGAATTGATTGTTATCTGAAATGTATACTACTTCAGATGGGTATAAATGATCCACAAACTCTTCAAATCTGGCTAACTTGATTTTCATAGCCTCAAATGTTGAATTTCTGTGGGAACTATAACGTGTTAGAACCTAAGAATTCCAGCATTCTACCATTCACTAGTTCTGCTTTTTCGAACATCACAAAGTGGCCAGCTTTTTTTACCATAACTAATTCAGACTGCTTGATTTGCCTTGCTGCTTTTTCACCAACATCACTTGTGCTTCCACCATGTAAGTATCTATTTGGAATCAACTTATCTGATTCTCCAAACACTAGAAGGGTTGGTACATTGAGTTTTGACAAATCTCTTATCACGGGTTCATTAACCATTCCTTGTATGGACCTTTCATTGGCTTTGCAGTACCATAAAAAATCGTCTCCACAACCAGTCATGGCATAACGGTCTTTGATCATATACTCGGCATCTTTTGGGAATTTGTAGAAGTTGTGTCCGAGATTTTCTTCGATACTATTTAACGGAGTTAGCATTATTCCTTTGGCCGTTATTGCAGTTCTAAACCAGTCTTTCTCACCTTCGGTAAAGGTTTCTATGCCTGCTGGTGATACCAGCATTAGTTTTTGTACTCGTTCTGGTTTCTTGAGTGTGGCAACAATTGATATTTGCCCCCCCATTGAATGTCCTGCTAAAATGACCTGATCTAAGCTTAAAGAGTCTAATACCTCATGAACGATTGTTGCATAAAAGCTCATAGAACATGGGTAATTTCCTTTCGAGGACCTGCCAAAACCTGGCAAATCAATGGCTATGCAACGGTAATTGCTTTTTAACCCTTCAATGGTTTTCTTCCACGCTGGTGCATAGCTTCCTAAGCCATGAATAAAGAGAATGGTTTGATTTCCTTTTCCCTCGTCCATGTATGCAATTTCTATATTGTTGCTTAGCTTTTGCTTGTGTACTTCAAAAGGATACTCAATTTGATCAAATGAAGATACTTTCTCTAGTTGTGAGTATAAACTTTGTGCTTGATTTTTAAATCCTAAGAAAACAAGCCCTAATATCATTAAATACTTCATAATCAAACTGTATTAAAACATCAACCATTTAAAGGCTACAAATGCTGTCCAAGGATTGGCTGGTCTTGCATTTAGACGATCTTCGGCATCTAAGAAACTATCTCCGTTTGTGTGTGGCGAATCGTAAAAATCACCTAGCCAAACGTGTGCCGCCCTTACCTCTATTTCCATCAAGGTTTTGATTTTCCAGTAGAATCCTGCGTTTGCTTCAATTCCCACTTCATATCCTCCTCCAACGGGTTCAGCCATTGCTCTTGAATATGCACCACCTGCAGATAGAATGTATTTGTTTGGTTTCAGTGCTTTTCGAACTCCAGCATTCACTGCAAACAATCCATAGCCCATATTGGATATATCTGCTATTAAAGGTGTATACCTGTTTACTACATTACCAGAAGGAAACAGAATGTAACTACCTGTATTAATTGGAAGATTACCTGGTGCTCCCCACGTGTTTCCTGTTATAACACCGTTATAAGTATCATCATCTAAACCATCTTCGTCTCCTGTGGTATAAATGGCATCAACGTATACCTCATCATTATCTGATTTACCGTAGCGATATGCATATCTAAGATTCGCGCCCAACCCTAAGATATCGGCAATTCTTGTGGAATCATCTTTCACATGTCCTGAATTGACATTGACAAAACCGGTGAGCTTATGGTTACCAAATGCATACTGATCATTGTATCCAAAAAATGCACCAGTCCACATAACGTTTGCTACGTAATCTTCTGCTGCAAAGTTGAACCTGTAAGCTCCCATGTATTCTGTTAACAAACTCTTTGGTCCTTGTCCAAAAATGGATGCTCCACCTCTACCAGAAGAACGATCGTTTATGTAATAAAAAGAGCCTCCAACATTTAGTTTTGGCGACAATTTTCTTTCGCCTATGATGTTCATTAAAACAACATCATCATCTAATTCGATTTTATTTTCAGACAAAGAATAAACCCCTGCTGTTAATGCTCCTTTTGCAAAATCTTTGCGAACGTTTATTCCTGCCGCGTCACCTGCCCAATACATCAATCTATATGCTGTAGACTGCAGCCTATCAACGGTCACTCTGTATGGGTTATAAGGTGTATCGAACATTCGTTGCAGCCCTATATTTATAGCCCAGCTATACGCTGGAATAATTTCTACTTCAATGTTTTGAGTCTGTATGTTTACTTGATCGGCATTGAAACCAGCTCCTTGGTTACCTCCTGAACCATAAGAAGCATCTCCCCATGTCCAATCTATTTCAAATGAGGCTCGTAGTGTAGCCTTACCATCCATTAACTTGGGAGAGTACAAAAAGAAAGGTAGCAAGCGCTGCTCTGTATAGAAGGTTCTATGTTCATCACTTGTAGAAGTGGTATTTCTACCGAACATTCGCCCAATAACTTGCCCCTGAAGAAACTCGTTTTTTGGAAAAAAATTAGAGGTTACTGTTTGGTTAAAGAAGTAGGCAATAAACCTCAGTTCTTTGTCTGAATGAATTGGAATCTCTTGGTCATAGAAAGTAACTGACCTATCAATAGAGTCCATGTGGGTTTGAGGGAGTGAATCTTGTTGCGCAAATGTTGATCCAGCAACTAGAAGATAAAAGCATATAAACCAGGCAATGTTTCTCATAGCAAGGATCTTTTTAAAAAGCCAAAGCCCACCAGTTAGTGGGCTTTGGTGAAATCAATTATTAATTTTCTCTTAGGTACTTTTGGATATTGGTATTACCAAATGCACCACCAGAAGTTGAACCAAATCCTGCAGAAGCATCTGGAGCTGTAACCCCAGTAATAGCTGGATTTGTTTGAGCAACCTCATACCACATAGAATCAGTACTTGCCACGTATACTTGGAAAATACCTTCTGATGTTAATGTTGCAGGAGATGATTGATCAAGCGTAATTGAATAGATACCTGCTGTATTAGCCGATGAAGATGTTGAATAAATTCCTTCGTAAACGGTTTGAGCACCACTTGAATAAGATGTAACTGTATACGTATTGTTCGAATTAAATTCAGCCACAATCTCATCAACTCCCAGCCCTGCTAATAGCGGAGATGGATCATATGTACGCCATGTTCCTACAATTGGATTATCTGTGCTTTCTGTTAAAGGTCCTTGCCAAGCGCTTTGAGTACTTCCGCAATTAGTCTGCACATAAATATCGTAAGACGTATTACCTGTTAAGCCTTCTATTGTAGCTGTATTTGTAGCTGATGTCATTGTAGACCCCGAACCTTGAGAAAAACCTGTTTCGCCATACTCAATATTCCATGCAGATGCACTTCCTGCTTCCCAACTTATAGATATAGAGTTTGCAGTAGCTGCATCAACAATTACATCTGATGGTGCCGCGCATGATGTTGTGCCACCATCATCATCGTCATCACTACATCCAACAAATAGCAATCCTAGGCTTAATAGTCCGATTATTGAAAATTTCATGTTTACGCTCATAGTGTGTAATTTAAGTTTAACAATATGTATTAAGAATTAACTTTTTATCGATTTTACCGGTAGAGTTCTTTGGTAGTTCATCTAAGAATTGAATCACTTTTGGATTTTTGAATTTGGCCAAGTGTTTCAAACAATGTTCCTTAACTATTGATTCTGTAAGTGAGCTAGATGTACTTATGAAGGCTGCTCCAACTTCTCCCCATTTTTGATCTGGTATAGCTACTACAGCAACTTCTTTCACACCTTCTATTTCTCTAAGTACTCTCTCTACTTCGCTAGGGTAAACATTCTCACCCCCACTGATGTACATATCTTTTTTACGGCCTTTGATATAGAAATACCCTTCTTCATCTTTATAGACTAAATCGCCCGTTTTAAACCAGCCGTCTTCAATAGAGCTGCTGGTCGCTTCTTCATTATTCCAATATCCAGGTGTTACGTTTGGCCCTTTTAGCCATAATTCTCCAACTTTATTTGGAGGACATTCTGAACCATCATTGGCAACAATTCTACCCTCAACATAGAAGTTCAAAAAGCCAATTGAACCTCGTTTTCTGATGTTATCGTCTTGGTTTAATGATGTAATGTTGGGACCAACCTCCGTTAAGCCATACCCTTGTCTAATTGGAATATTCTTGTTTGCCCAACTCTCAATTGATTCTAGTGGTAATGTTTCTCCTCCTACTATGAAATAGCGCAAGTTTGGAGCATAAAAGCTTGTGTACTCCTTACTATCTTCCATCATTTTTAGCATAGTAGGAACAACCATTAGTAAGGTGGTTTTGGTTGATTCTATTTCTTTTAGAAGTTGATCTTCTTCGAACTTACTGAGCAAATGGATGGTTCCTCCAGCATGCAACAAAGGAGTAATTAGTACATTCCAGCCTCCTGTATGAAATGGAGGCATGCAGTTTATAGTAACATCTGCTGAGTTTAAATCTAAGCGCAGTGCTGTATTGATGCTATTCCAAAACAGCATCTTATGGGTATACAATGCTCCTTTGGGAAAACCCGTTGTTCCTGATGTATACAAAATGAAAAGTGGATGATTTTCGTCAAAATCTTCGAAGTGTATTTGATTGACATCTACCACTAGCTGGCTCCACGCTGCTTGGTTGATAGTTAGTTGTTTTGCTGTTTCGGCAAATATTTCATCAAACACCAAAATTTCAGCGCCACTATCTTCTAACTGATGAGACTGCTCTGATGGAGTAAGTCTAAAATTAATTGGCACAAGCACAAAACCTGCTTTTTGGGCTGCTCCAAATAAGGCTACAAAAGCTACATTAAAGGGAGATAATATGGCAATTCTATCCCCTTTTCTTAACCCATAGGTATGGTATAAATTGGCAGCAATGGTTTCCGCAAGCGCATTCAGCTCTCTATAAGTAACAGACTCTGATGTGAGTATATCGTTTACAGCAAGTTTATCTGGCGAATACATTGCCCATTTTCCTATCCAATCAAATTGACTCATTTGCAATGTCTTTTAGTTTGAATGAATCACTCTTAGTTTTTAAAAGTTTGAGGGTAAGGTAACCGCACATACTTGAAATAATAATTGCCGTTGAGGCAGAAATAGCAGGGTTATTTATTGGGTTTTGCATCATATACCCTATCTGTCCGTAATACATTCCAAAATGCACTACTAATGCCACAACAGATGATACTATTGCTGCGTCTACTCTCATTTCTTTGGTGAACATTCCTAAAATGAGTGGAAAGAACACTGCTGCAAAAAATGCGTAAACTCCATTTTGTGCGAAAATGGCTACACTTAAATCTGGTGCTACAATTTGTCGATATGATAAGCCTATTGCTACAAGACCAATTACAGCAATAACCACTCTATTTAAGATTACTTTTTGAGTTTCAGTTTGCTTATTGAGAGATGGAAAATTGCTCAATAACAAATCTGACGTAATGGTGATTGACAGGCTTTGAATCAATCCTTCTAGGGTACTTATTCCTGCTGCTATTAAACCCATTGTTACAATTAGGCCAACAGCTACTTGGAATTTTTCTACCACATAGGTTGGGATAAGCTGATCTGGTTTTATTGGATTGCCATTTAAAACCAGATCTGGAAACTCAAGACGAGCGTAAATCCCAACAATTACGATAGAGAAGAATATAACCATAGTCGCTATGGCCGTTATCAGGTATTTATTTACATCACTATCTTTTTTCAGCAACAGTGATTTGGTAATAATATGGGGTTGACATACTACCGCAATCCCAATGATAACCTGACAAAAAATAATCTCATAGTAGTTCCTGAATAATAAGCTATCGGGATTTGTTGGTTCAACTAAAGAAGGGTTAATAGCAGCTAACCGAGCTGTAAAACCACTGAGACCATCAGCAAAGTAATTATGTCCAGAGTATAGCAGTATGATTGCTACTACCAACATCATAGCTGCTTGGATTGTATTGGTATAAACCATTGAATTAGCGCCACCGAACATCATGTATCCGAACACAAATACTACCACCCCAATCATTACCCAGACAACATCAACTTGCAATGATTGAGAAAGCAACTGAGCCAATCCAACAACTATCAATACAATAAATGTGATGAGCAATAAGGAAAGTGCCGCAATAGCCGTTGCGTATTTGGGCGATTCATACCGGTTGCCTATCCACTGAGCCATTGTAAGTGCTTTTACTTTGTTTCCTTGATCTCTGAATTTCTTGGTCAAGAAAACCAATGAAACAAACGCAGCTACAGGTAATGCTATCGCGTAAGCAATAATACCAGAGTAACCATATAGCCCTATTAAACCTGGGTTAATGATAAATGTAGCAGCACTTGTCATACTAGCAGCAAGAGCTAGACCTACTGCAACTGGAGAAAATGCCACACTACCCACTGCATAATCTTGGAACGATTTGGTTGCCTTAGCACCTCTGAAGACTAACCAAAGTATTATTCCCATTAATACTATGAGAAGCAAAGCTGTTGGCATTATGTATTCAGTGCGCCCCATGCTTATTCTGCTATCCAGTTATAAAAAAGGTCTCTAAAACGTTGCTCTTCTTCTATGTATGGAGAATGTCCGCTATTTTCGAAAACTTCCTCTTGGTACATTCCACCTTTAGAGGTGTAGGCACTTAAGACATACCTTGTTTGATCAACCATAGGTTGAGGCGGGCACACATCTTCTCCTGGATAGCCTGGTATCGCTCCTAATTTGCCTAGGTAGGCTACATCAAAAAACGATGTGTTTGATACAATTTTATCTTTCCCACCTCGTACCCAAAGAACTCTTGGTTTGTCTTCTAATGCAACTAACGCTTCTAGTATATGTTGCTTTGTAACAGGAGAAACTGCATTAAGAGGACCGTATTTTCCAGGTTTGGTAAATGGGTAATTTTCTGAAGGAAAATAGCTTCCTGGATAATGACTATCTCCTATCGTAATAGCCAACAAACCATTTAAATATGTCTCAATGTCTTCTGGAACAAAAGGTGGCTCCCAATAAAAAGCATTCATGATATTTATTGGACTCGTTTCTGCATCAGTAGTACGATCTTTTGCTTTTACTCTGGCAACAAAGTCAGGATTTACAATTCCTCCTCCGCTTCCTTCACCATCTGGAAAATTTAGTATTCCACTTTCGTGATGCGTTCCTCCAAATCCAAAAGGAGAAGCTGGATTCACTAGTGTTACAGATTCTATTCGCTTGCTATCTTTTAACATCAGCTCCCACACCACACTGCCTCCAAGCGAATGACAAGCAACATGATATTTATCCCATCCTAAATCGCTCAATAAATCAAGCATATCTTCAACTACATCACCCATGCTTTTTGAAGCATCAATAGGCTTAGCCTTAGACCTTCCATAATTTCTAATGTCTGGAGCAACTAACTCTACGTTTTCGGGAGCATGATCCAACAATGGTTTCCAGAAAGATCCGTCTGATCCATTACCATGAATAAGCAGCACTTTTCTGTCCCCATTTCCAGCACTATATGCATGAATGGTTTTGTTTTCGAATACTGAGAATGACGAGTTCATAACTTAGAATTTGAAGAGTGTTCCCGCAAATGCCAAACCTCCACCTGATCCAATAAACATGACCAAATCTCCCTCTTGAATACGGTTATTTTCATGCGCCTGACTTAGAGCCATAGGAATACATGCCGATCCTGTATATCCATAATGATGCATAACCGTTTCTGCTCTATCTCTTTCTATACCTAGGATATCCATTGTTTCGAAAATGGAATTGATATTGATTTGGGTAATGAAATAGCGCTTTACGTCTTGTGGCTGCACTCCAGCTCTCTCGCACAGCTGTTTTACCATACGCGACCATGTTTCTGGATTCAGTTCTTTAGGGAATTTTTTCACGAACTGAAGCATGTGTGTTTTTTCGTCAACTACTTGATGGTTCACAGGAGATTTAGTTCCGCCTGCATAAATTCCCATCCACTCATTATACTCGCCCTTGGTTTCAAGCATAGAGTTGATGAAACCACGATCGGTATTTTCTTTTGCCGTCACAACTGCTGCACCAGCACCATCCGCAAACAGGGTAACTGTTTTTTTATCCTGCTTATTGAGATACTTAGACATGTTATAGGCTCCAATCACCAATATGTTTTGGTATTGATCGTCAGCAACAATGTATTTTGAAGCTACATCTAATGCTGTTACAAAACCTGCACAAGCCGTATTGATATCAAATGTTCCTGCTTTGGTGGCTCCCAATCGATCTTGAATTATACTGGATGTGGAGGGAGAAACAAATTCTGGTGTATCAGTTGACAACACAATTAAATCAATATCCTCTACTGATACTCCTGCATTTTTCAACGCAACTCTCGCTGCATTCTCAGCTAAATCGGCCGTAGACTCATTATCATCTGTCCAACGTCTTTCGTAAATCTGCACATTCTCACTAAGCCATGTACTCACATCTTCTCCAAGCAGTTCGTCAAAATATGAATTGGGAACTACCTTTTCAGGAACGTACATTCCTGTTCCTGTTATCACTGCTTTCCTCATGTTCTAGAGAGTTAATCCGCCATCAACATTGATTACTGTGCCGGTAACATACGCAGCTTTATCTGAAGCCAGGAACACATACATATTTGCGATATCAGATGGCTTACCTAACCTACCTAGCGGAGTTTTTGCTTTTAAACCATCTATCACTTTTTCTGGAACTGTTGATATCATGTCCGTTTCGATAAAACCAGGCGCAACAGCATTCACACAAATATTGTGACGTCCTAATTCTTTTGCCCAGACCTTTGCTAATCCTATCACTCCAGTTTTAGTGGCCACATAGTTACTTTGACCAAAGTTTCCGTTGTGTGCAACAACTGATGATGTATTTATTATTCTACCCGAGTTTTTCTCGATCATGTGAAGTGCAACAGCTTTTCCACAATTGAACACCCCTGTAAGGTTCACATCAATTACACGTTGCCATTGATCAGGTGTCATCTTTTTCAAAGTACTATCAGCTGTAATCCCCGCGTTATTCACCAACACATCTATTTTCCCAAACTGATCTACCACTGACTGAGCGGCTTTTTCAACTTCTTCGTAACTAGCTGTATTAACTTGCATAAAGCTCACTTTGTCGGCTTTATCTCCTACTAGTTTTTTAGTTTCTTCCGCCTTATCAGCATTTAAGTCCCAGATAACAGCTGTGGCCCCAGCTTCCACGTATTTCAGCACAGTTTCTCTACCTATACCACTAGCTCCACCAGTAATAATAGCCACACGTCCTTCGAGTTCTAACATGATATAATCTCTTTTAAATTTTGTTTGATTGAGAAAATAGAATCGAAAGGTATATGTCATAATCGTGACAGTTTCACCTCAACTTGAGATAAAACTATGCGACATAAAGAACAAAAAATCTTTTAACAACTGATTTACAGATGATTTTAAGTAAAATACAAATAGTAGACTATTAGATAAATAATCCAAGAACTTTGAATTACGAAGCCAATTATGCTATTTGCCCCGATTGTCGCTGATCTGTTTCAACTAGTCCATCTCGCAGGCGCACAATACGTTTAGCATGTTGTGCAATGTCCTCTTCATGCGTCACTAAAATTACAGTATTACCTTGCTGATGAATCTCATTGAACAAGCCCATAATCTCGTGTGAAGTCTTGGTATCGAGATTACCAGTAGGCTCATCGGCCAAAATAATAGAAGGACTGTTTACTAACGCTCTAGCCACAGCTACACGCTGGCGTTGACCACCAGACATTTCGTTTGGTTTATGGTCTACTCTATCTCCTAAACCTACCAACTCAAGAACTTCCCTAGCTCTATCTTGGCGGTCTTGCTTAGACCATCCTGCATAAATCAAGGGTAAAGCCACATTATCTAGCGCTGTATACCTAGGAAGTAAGTTGAAGGTTTGAAAAACAAATCCAATCTCCTTATTTCTAATGTCTGCTAATTGATCATCATCTAAGCTACTCACATCATTATTATTGAGAATATAGGTTCCTCTTGTTGGCGTATCTAAGCACCCAATCATATTCATAAGGGTAGATTTACCAGATCCAGAAGGCCCCATCAACGCCACATATTCGTTCTCTTGGATATCAATAGTAATAGATTGAAGCGCCTTTACCAATTGACTTCCTACTTGATATTCGCGGGCTATATCTTTTAGCTCAATGATGTTTCTTGCCATGGTGTTCAAAGTTAGCACTTGTTTGACGCCTCAACCCATCAAAAGGATGAGGGGTTGATTAACTATTAATTCGGGGAGGGAGTTGGATGAGTGATTTCTTCGTTTTTCTCGAAATCATAATGCGTTAGTAATCGGATGCTGTAATAGCTATCCCAGAATGATCGCAATGACTGAATGTAGCTTCTACGAGCATTGTCTTTTTCTTGCATGGCAATGTTCATATCTGTCATACCGATTTTGCCAATACTGAAACGTTGCTGACTCACAGTAAACCTGCGTGTAGCAATTTCTTCAGCTCGTTCAGCAATTTCAAGTTCTTGATACTTCATTTCAAAATCGCGTACACTTCTCACCACTTCTTCTTGAAACTGCAATACTGCCATATTGTAACTAGCCTGGTTAGCCTCTTTCTGAGCAACTGCCGCCTTATATGCAGAACGATTACTTCCCCAGTTCATGATAGGGACACTAAAACCTACCATGAGCATTTCTTGACTTTCTGTTTCTTGATAAGCAAGGTCTAATTCATCAGCACTACGACTTCTCCCATAACTCGCCAATAAGTCTATATCGGGTCTACGACCTGCCTTTGCTTGAGCTACGTTTCTGTCGGCATTCATTTGATCGAAATACCATTGAACCTGCCTAGAATTATTCTTCATGGCTAGGTCAAGAGCCTTCGACACATCTACTTGAAAAGTAGGAATGCTATCAGGTAATTTTGGAACGATTCTACTCTCACCTTGATAGCCCAGATGATTTCTGATAGCCAATTCAGCTAACTCTCTTTGTAAAGAGGCTCTTTGAAGCGCCATTTGAGAATTCAATAATGCCAACTCTATTTGCAACAATTCGTTTTCGGCAATTCGCCCCATTTCGAAACGACCTTTTGAAACGCTGTACAAAGTATCGTTGTAGTGTTTATTCTTGTTTGCAGTAGTTTCCATTACCACAGCTTCTAACAAGTTGAAATACAAATTCACCGTTTGTCTCGCTACATTCTCACGTTCCTCTTGAAACGTTTTCTCGAATTGCTTTTCTTGAATCCGTCTCAAGCGGATATCCCACTTCATATTGTTATATCCGAAAATGGGTTGGTTTAAAGTAATCTGAATTGGATTAGTTAGATAACTAGTTGTGGGATCGTCTCCATATAAATCAATTCGTTGCAAATTAGAGCCTAAAGTCAATGTACCTCCAGTAGGTGCAATTCTCTGGTTCACGTTTAGGTTGAGCTGAGTAGTATTCAAACTTCGTTGAACAAATTCTTCTGTACCATCTGGTTGTACAACTGGCGCTAGTGACCGGTTAATGTTTGGAATGGTTCCATCTAAGGATAATTCAGGATAGAAACTTCTCCAAAAAGATCTGTTAGTATGGAATTGGCCTAGGTAATTTTGCTTTGCTAGCTCAGACATCTGAGAGTAATCTTGGGCTTGAAGAATAGCTAATTCTAGGGTTAATGTATCTGTTTCTTGAGCCATAGAAGCGAAACCTCCGAATAGAAGCAGAAGCAAAAGCTGAACTTTCTTTTTAATCATATCGCAACGAGTTAACGGGATCTTCATCTGCCGCTTTTTTAGCTGGGAAATAACCAAAAACCACACCTACCATAGCAGATACACCAAATGATATTAAGACACTCCATGTGGAAATAATTGTTCTTACTCCAAAAAGAGACTCTACTCCCCAAGCCAAACCAACACCTAGCAAGATACCAACTACTCCTCCTAATACACTAATGACAAGGGCTTCGAAAATAAACTGAAGTTGAACATCAGTTTTCTTGGCCCCAATAGCCAAGCGTAATCCGATTTCCCTGATTCGCTCCATTACTGAAGCCAACATGATGTTCATAATTCCTATTCCACCAACAATCAATGAAATTGCAGCAATGGCCAACAAGACAAATTTGAATGTTTCCTTTGTTTTCTGCTGCTGTTTCAATAACAGTTCTGGCACTTGAATTTGAAAATCAACTACATTATTATGCATCCGAGTCAGCTTACGATTCACAAAATCAACACTTCCTTTCAGCATATCCGTATTTTCTACTTGTACAGTGATTTTAGATAGTTGATGAGCCCTTCTTCTGCGCTCTTTATCTGAACTCTCAGTACCATCATCACCAGATCTATCATGACCTGAGTTAATCATTTGTTCCGTTACCAACTGGTTATTCTTGTAGCGCAACAACAAACTTTCAATAGGTACAAATACTATTTCATTCGCTTGATTGATTCCCATTTCCCGCAACTCATCACTCACCGTTCCAGAAGGTGTTAACACATCAATAACCTTATACCAGATATTTCCACATTTAATACGTTTTCCAATAGGATTGGTACTAGGAAACAGTTTGGCTTGCACCTCCTTTCCTATAATACAGACTGGATCGAAATGATACGTGTGGTGTTGTGAAAAGTACTTCCCATTCTCCGTTAAGATATTGAATACAGAAAAGTAATTAGATGAAACTCCTTTAATCTCACACAACGTTCGCCTTCCATTGGCAATAGCCTGCACATCATAGCTCACCTCAGGACACACCTCTTTAATAGCATCGCTTCCTTGCTTTAGATTTTCGGCATCTTTTAAAGTTAAGCCTGGCGTGAATTTTTTAGCTTGTTTGGATCCTGAAGGAGAATCAAGATCATCTGCCAAAGATTTAGGAGAAATAATGATGTTGTTTACTCCAACTAAATCTATTTGTTCAAGCACCTCTTGCTCTGTTCCCTTACCTACAGCCATCATGGTAATTACTGCAGCCACACCGAAAATAATACCTAATGCAGTAAGCAAACTACGCACTCTATTCGCTTGGACGGCCTCAAAAGCAATGAGGAAATTATGCTTGTTCCGGAGAGAAAATAAGTGGAGCCAAGTCATTAACCTTCTGTTTTCCCAGATTTAGGCTCCGGGTTATTCAACAACACCTCTTGTCCTTCATTTAATCCAGCAGTAATAATGATGAAATTCTCATTAGCTTCACCAGTTTCAACTTCCACTTTTTTATGCCCAAACCCTTCCAACACGAAGGCATACTTAACAGAATCATCACTAAAAATCGCTTCAATTGGTGCATACACCACATCCTCAAATGTGCTCACCAAGATGTTATTGCCGGTTGTCATCCCTGGTCTAAGTGTAGTGTCAACTTGATCTAACAACACACTTACTTCAAATACTTTCGCTTCAGAATTTGGAAGCTGCTCTCCTACATTCGCTACGCTAACAATTTCCCCAGCATAAGCTTTATCTGCAAAAGCATCAACTTGAATATCTACTCTTAAATCTTCAGATACTTTACTCACATCAATCTCGTTGATGTATGTCTTAGAGATCATAGAACTTAAATCTGGAAGGGTAGCAACTACTGGACTCCAACTACTAATCTGAGAACCTACTTCAACCTTTTGCCCATCCCAATCGCGCTTGTATATGATCATACCACTTTGAGGCGCCTTTATAGTGAATTCATCAATTACTTCTTGAATTACTTCATAGCGCATTTCCTGCGAACGCAATGAAGCTGCCACTTGTCCAACTTTTGCCTCAGCTTGACTTTGCTTGATACGATAATTTTCTAGCGCTTGATTATATGCCCTTTTAGCCTTTTCTTTTTCAATTTCCGCCTGACGTATTACCGCTGGAGATTCATAAACCGATTGCTTCAAAATCAAATCTTTTTCCTCCATGGAATATTTTAAGTTGATAAGATCATCGCGACTCTGCCTCAATGTTAATGCCGTATCCAGCTTTTCAGCTCTAAACTCAGAGGATATCTTATCCAGCTCGTTTGAAACCTCTTTCAGCTTATTTGCGAGTTCGGTTCTATCCAAGGTGGCAACATAATCTCCAGAGTCAACATAAGTCCCTTCGGGAACCAAATCGGTAATATTTGTGTTCCATATTCCAGCTCTTCGCATTCCATTGGGACCTAAAATCTCAATGGAGTTTTCTGCTAAGAGCTCGCCAGTTGCCATTACGCGAATAGAGAATTCTCCTTTCTGTACAGTAGCTGTCAATTTTGCCTCACCATCACCACTTGAAAAGAAACGGTACCCAGCAACAATAACAATCAGCAATACAAGCATCAAACCTGCATTACGTTTATTCCGTTTGCTCATATAGTTAATCAGTTGGATTTGCCTAAGGTATTTAAAACATACGTTAGGAGTGAGAGATTAAGTATAGTTTCACAAATTTTAAGAGTTACCTCGCTGTATCAACTTAACACAATATCAACTGTTGATCTCACACCGAATGTGGAAAGATTAATTCAATTTTGGCAGCTCTTATGAAAGGAATCGATTTTTCAAACAAAGCCGTTCAGTGGGTAACACTGATCCTACTTGCTTTCACTTGGGGAAGCTCGTTCATTTTAATGAAGAGAGGACTTGAAACGTTTCAGCCAGATGAAATAGCGGCATACCGATTATTCATAGTCTTCGTATGCTTAGCTCCATTCTCGTTTCGAGAGTTAAATCTGCTAAAAGGCAAAAAAGGATTAGCTCTTGGAGCTGTTGGATTCTTTGGAAGTGCGTTACCCTATTTTTTGTTC
Organism: Flavobacteriales bacterium UBA6049; assembly: GCA_002429085.1. Lineage (GTDB taxonomy): Bacteria > Bacteroidota > Bacteroidia > Flavobacteriales_G > Salibacteraceae > UBA6049. The sequence goes on along the minus strand of DIYR01000183.1, from coordinate 17,682 downwards.
ATAGCTGCTCAAACACACATTGCTAGTTCAATGAATGGTATTTTAAACTCATTGACACCTATGTTTACTTTGCTATTTGCTTTCATCTTGTTTAAGCAACGATTCCAACCAATGAGCATAATTGGTGTGTTCTTAGGATTAACTGGAGCGATAGGACTTATCTACTTCAGTGGCGAAACACCAAGTTTTGGAACATTCACAATGTATGCACTGATGCCAATCATAGCTTCTGCTAGTTACGGATTAAATGTAAACTTGATTAAAATGTACTTGCAAGATGTAAAACCACTGCAAGTAACAGCACTTTCGTTTTTAGCCGTAGGGCCGTTGGCAGGGATTTATTTATTCTCCTCAACAGATTTTATCGCTCATTTACAAGCAGATCCAAACGGATGGAAAAACTTTGGATACATTAATATACTTGGAATTGTAGGCACAGCCTTGGCTGTATGGATTTTTAATATGTTGATAAAAGAAACGAGTGCCTTATTTGCATCTAGTGTTACGTATCTTATTCCTATTGTGGCAATTATGTGGGGGTTGCTGGATGGAGAGGCGCTACACTCGCTTCAATTTGTAAGCACTGGAGTGATCTTACTGGCTGTTTCTCTGATAAATAGCAAAAGACGTTTTCAAAAACGCTTGTGATTTTCAAAGAGTTGCTTAATTTTGCAGCCCTTTTGGGATTTAGTATTTAACAGAAAAACTAAGCTAGATGTACGCAATTGTAGAGATAGCAGGGCAACAGTTCAAGGTTGAGAAAGACCAACAAGTGTATGTTCATCGTTTAGAGAACAAAGAAGGAGAAGTAGTTTCTTTTGATGAAGTTCTTTTAATTGATAACGATGGAAACGTTGTTGTTGGCGCCCCAGCTATAGAAGGTGCTACCGTTACCGCTAAGGTACTTGAGCACTTGAAAGGCGACAAAGTGATCGTCTTTAAAAAGAAAAGAAGAAAAGGTTACCGTAAGAAAAACGGTCACCGTCAGTACTTAACTTCTATCCAAATTCAGGAAATTTCTGAAAAAGGTGGAGCTAAGAAAAAAGTAGCTAAAGCAAAACCAGCTCCTAAAGTTGAGGAAGCTGAAGCTCCTGCGGAAGAGAAAAAGCCAGCGGCTAAAAAACCTGCAGCTAAGAAAACAACGGCTAAAAAAGCAGCTCCTAAGAAAGAATCAACAGATTCTGCAGAGGAGTCTAAAGAAGCATAATTAACAATAAACAGATCTAAACCATGGCTCACAAAAAAGGTGTCGGTAGTTCGAAAAACGGTCGTGAATCGGAAAGTAAACGACTCGGAGTGAAGATTTTTGGTGGTCAACCTGCAATTGCAGGGAACATTATTGTTCGCCAAAGAGGAACAAAGCATCACCCAGGTGAAAACGTTGGTATCGGAAAAGATCATACGCTTTTTGCATTGGTAGATGGTACTGTAGAATTTAACCGTAAGAGCAATGATCGCTCGTACGTATCAGTTGTTCCATTCGAGAAAAACTGATTGTTCTACAACATGATATAAAGTTGAAATCCCGGGCAGTCGTCCGGGATTTTTTTTGATATAAACTTTTCACAAACCTACATTTGTGCACCCTAATTAAAAAGAACATGCTTCAGATACAATTCATAAGAGATAACAAAGACCTAGTTATTGAACGCTTGAAAAAGCGCAACCTCGATGCCACAGAATTGGTAAATCAGGCACTTGAAGTAGATCAAAAACGCAAGAACACGCAAAAGCAACTAGACGAACAACTAGCTGAAGCGAATAGCATTGCCAAAGAAATTGGTGCTTTATTCAAAGCTGGAAACGTAGAAGAAGCAAATGCGAAAAAAGTACGTACTGCAGAGCTAAAAGAAGCTAATAAAACACTTCAAGCTCAAATGAATCAAGTAGATGAGGAATTACTACAAATTCTTTATCAACTTCCAAATGTTCCTCATGAGTCTGTTCCTGCTGGCGCCACAGATGCCGACAACGAGGTAGTTGAAGAAATCGGCACTGCTCCAACTTTACATGATGGCGCTCAACCTCATTGGGAATTAGCAAAAGAATATGGCCTAATCGATTTTGAAACAGGAGTTAAGATTTCTGGTGCAGGTTTTCCGTTGTACACTGGTAAAGGAGCTAGGTTACAACGTGCATTGATTAACTTTTTCTTGGATAATGCAACAGCACAAGGATATGTAGAAACAATGCCTCCTCACGTTGTAAACGAAGCTTCTGGTTATGGAACTGGTCAATTGCCAGATAAAGAAGGTCAGATGTATCATGCAACAGCTGATGATCTGTACTTAATTCCTACTGCAGAGGTACCTATTACAAACATCTATCGCGACACGATTCTTAAAGAAAATGAGTTACCGAAGAAGCATACAGGATATACTCCATGTTTCAGACGTGAAGCTGGTTCTTACGGAAAAGATGTTCGTGGGTTAAACCGTTTGCATCAATTCGATAAAGTTGAAATCGTTCATGTATCTCACCCAAGCAAATCTTATGAAACGCTCGACAACATGGTGGCTTACGTAAAAACATTGTTAGATAAGCTTGAGTTACCATACCGTGTACTGAGATTGTGCGGTGGAGATTTAGGATTCACCTCAGCTCTAACTTTTGATATGGAAGTATATAGTGCTGCACAAGAAAAATGGCTAGAAGTTAGTTCTATTTCTAACTTCGAAACGTTTCAAGCCAATCGCTTGAAATGCCGTTACCGTGATGAGAACAAGAAAACACAATTGGTTCACACACTAAATGGATCTGCTTTGGCGTTCCCACGTGTACTAGCGGCATTGCTAGAGAATAACCAAACAGAAAACGGAATCCGTATTCCTGCTGCACTAGCCGAATACACTGGATTCGATTTTATTGAAAAACCATGATGCGAACACTTTTATCTGTTGTAACCATAATTACATTGATTGGTACAAGTTGCCAGCAAGGTTCTTTCGAAGCTGAGCTAGAAGTAATCGATTCTCTTGAAGTCTCTGTTGAAGCTGTTCAACAAAAATTCAAGCAATACGATATCGATATGATGAAAGAGAAAGCAACCAAAGCCGAGCAACAACTAGAGTTTATCTCAAACAATTGGACAGAACGAGATACCCTGCCAAGAAGTGCAGCAGCTTTCTTAAGCGACTACAAAGCCAATAGAAAGGCATTAAAATTCTACGCTGAACAGATAGAACGTACCAAAACTGAAGCCTATCATACTTTAGAGCAATTGAAAAAATTGCGTGGTGACATTGATCAAAATGCCTTCACCAAAGAGCAGGTTCAACAGTACTTAGAAGATGAAAAGCAAGCAACTTCTGTATTAATTGAGAGCGATATTGCATTAGACACGTATTATGCAAAAGTGATTACTCATCATGACGAAGTACGAATACTGGTCGACTCTGTTATTCTGGACATGAATAAAAGAGGCATCCGTTAAGTGAAGGTATTACTCAAAATAATAGTTACAGGTTTGTTCATGGTGCTTTTTCAGTACCATGGACAAGCTCAAACTGCAGTTGATCGTGAACTTGCTCAAACCTATTTTAACCGAGGTGAATATGACAAAGCCCTAGTTTACTACCGAGATTTTTATTCCAAGAATCCCAACCTAGGCAATGCCCTTACTCTCTTTAAATGCTTAGTTGCGGTTGAAGAATACAAAGAAGCAGAAAAGCTAATTAAGCGAGAAATGCGCAAACACCCCGAAAGTCTATCACTGGGTATTGACTTAGGGAAAATGTATAAAGACATTGGTGACGAAAAGCAGGCTAAGAAAACTTGGGATGCTGTTGTCAATCAAGTTCCAGCTACTCAAAACGATATTACGAGAATTGCGCGCAGGTTTTCTGCCATCCCAGAATATGAATATGCATTGAAAGTCTATGAAAAAGGAAAGCGTGAACTAGAAAATTTCTACGCATTCAATTTCGAGATTGCTGACATATATGGTTTGATGGGGCAAACTGATAAGATGATAGACATGTATCTAGAAATGTTGTCATTCAACCCTGGATACATGCAAACCGTTCAAAACCTTTTAAACAGAAACATAGATTTTGACGATGATGTAGAAGCAATGGAACTACTTCGTTCTCGCCTACTCAAGTTCATTCAGCAAAACCCAGATCAACCATTGTATAGTGAGTTATTGATTTGGCTATACATTCAACAACGCGATTTCTATGGTGCTTTAGCTCAAGTTAAAGCACTTGATAGACGAATGAACGAAGAAGGATATAGGGTCTTCGGATTGGCTGAAATGGCCGAAGGAAATGGTTTTTACGATGTAGCTGAGAACGGGTATCAATACATCGTAAAAAAAGGAGCTGATAATCCATTTTATTTAGAGTCGAAGCTGGCTATGCTCCGCACAAAGAAACTGGTTTTAGAAAATGACACTGCCACTAAAAAGGTAGACTATGAATTATTGTCGCAGTCTTATGCTGAATTTTTCTCTGATGCTGAGTTCGATCCTCGTTTAACTATGCAAACCAAGCGAGATTGGGCAATGTTAGTTGGACAACAACTAGGTCAAGTAGATTTAGGGTTAGTTATGCTAAATAGCATTATTAATCACCCAGCCACTACAGAAGAATTTAAAGCAATGTGTCAAATTGATGCAGGAGACCTATTGGTAATGAATAATCTCATTTGGGATGCTGCTATAGAATATATGAAGGCTGAAAAGGCCTTTAAATACGATGACATTGGGGAACAAGCCAAATTCAAGGCCGCTAAAATTTATTATTACTCTGGTGAATTCGGCTTCGCCAAAGGAATGCTGGATGTATTGAAAGGAAGTACATCACGACTCATTGCCAACGATGCACTATACCTATCTCAACTCATTACAGATAATACCACCATTGACACTTCTGAGGTTGCTATGCAAAAATTTGCCAAAGCAGATTTGTACTTCAATCAATTTAGGTACGATGAAGCTATGGCAATACTTGACACTATATTAAACGAGTTCCCTGCTCACCGTTTAGCAGACGATGTTTATTTCATGCAGTATAAAATCTCTATGAAGCGCATGAGGTATAAAAATGCAGAAACTCATTTGAATAACATCTTAGATGCACATAGCTCAGATATTCTGGGTGATGATGCCGCCTTTTTACTTGGGGTTCTCTACGAAGAGAAGTTCCGAGATAAGAAAACTGCCATGAGCTACTACGAAAAAGTGTTAACTGATTTTCCTGGAAGTTTACATGTAGTTGAATCGCGCAAACGATTTAGAACACTGCGTGGAGATCAACTTCCTTAATTCTATAGCCTGATGATTATTTACAGTGTTACCGTAAAGATTGACCACTCTATTGAAGAAGACTGGGTGAAATGGATGAAAGAAGTTCATATTCCAGATGTAATGAAAACCGGTCAATTCAAAGAGTACCGCATGAGTAAAGTAATGGTACAAGACCCTGATGGAGTAAATTACTCAATTCAGTATCTGTGCCCATCTGACGCACATTTAGACACTTACCTAAACGAACATGCAAAGGGTTTACAAGAAGAACATACGGCTCGCTACAAAGACAAGTTTGTAGCCTTTAGAACTCTATTAGAAGTTATAGATCATAGCGGAATATGAGAGATCCAGTTCGTGCGAAAAAACACCTAGGCCAACACTTTTTAAAAGATCAAGGAATTGCTAGATCTATTGCGGAAGGGCTTACCCTTGATGGTTACAAACAAGTGTTAGAAATAGGCCCTGGAACAGGTGTATTGACTCAGTATTTACTCAAACGAGACGACATTCAATTCAAAGCGGTTGATGTGGATGATGAGTCAATTGAGTATTTGCATGCCACATATCCTACCCAAACAAATAACATTGTATATGGTGACTTCTTGAAGACTCCATTAACTAAGTTCTTTGATGGACCTACGGCCATTATTGGAAACTTCCCATACAATATCTCCTCGCAAATTCTATTTAGAGCACTAGATCATAGAGATCAAGTAGTAGAACTAGTAGGGATGTTCCAGAAGGAAGTAGCTGAACGAGTTGCTACCGGACCTGGATCAAAGGCCTATGGTATTCTAAGCGTGCTTCTACAAGCATTTTATGATTTAGAATATTTGTTTACCGTTGATGAGCATGTATTCTCTCCACCACCCAAAGTAAAATCAGGTGTAATTCGCATGAAGCGCAATGATGTAGTAGCATTGCCTTGTAATGAAAAGCTATTTACTACTGTCGTAAAATCAGCCTTTAACCAACGCAGAAAAACATTACGTAATTCTCTAAAAGGATTGGTTCAAGACAAATCTTTACTAGCAGACGATCAATACTCTAAACGCCCAGAACAACTCGGGGTTGAAGAATTTATTAAGATTACCCAAGCAATCGAGGCATCGCAGGCAAAATGATACATTTGCGCGTGTCCTCGCGCTATGGAGAAGTTTGAACTCACCCGGAAATACATCAAGTCGATTCAGAAAGCAATCGATCGGAAGGATGAAAAGACCATCTTAGAAAAGATAGATGGCCTTCACCCTGCTGATGTTGCCGAAATTCTGGACGAGTTGGATATTGATCATGGATTGATCATACTCCAAAACATGGATGGAAAACGCGCATCTGATGTTATCATCGAATTAGAAGACGATATCAGAGCTCTTTTTCTTGATCGTTTATCATCCCAAGAAATTGCTGAGCAACTTGTAGAAAATCTCGATTCTGATGATGCCGCAGATGTTATCTCAGAGCTTCCTGAAGATAAACGTGAAGAGGTTATTTCTAACATTGATGATGTTGAGCAGGCAAGTGACATTGTTTCTCTCCTTAATTACGAAGAAGGTACCGCAGGTGCCTTGATGGGAAAAGAAATGATCTGGGTATCTGACGATTGGACGGTGAAAACTGCCGTAAAAGAAATGCGCAGACAAGCCGAACAAATAGATCAGGTATATACTGTTTATGTGGTTGATGCTAATCAAAAACTGCTTGGTAGACTCCCTGTTAAAAAACTGCTTACTACTCCTGTAAAAACACGTATTGGCGATGTATATCGAGAAGACATCCGTGTAGTTAAAACTTGGACTCCCCAAGAAGAAGTAGCGCAGATTATGGAGAAGTACGATTTGGTTGTACTTCCTGTAATTGATGAACTAGGTAGACTTGTTGGAAGAATTACCATTGACGATGTAGTAGATGTAATCAAAGAAGAAGCCGAAAAAGATTATCAGTTGGCTTCTGGGATTTCATCAGATGTAGATCAAACTGATACCGTTTGGCAATTAACTCGAGCGCGTTTACCTTGGTTACTCATAGGTATGATGGGGGGTATGCTTAGTGCCTTGGTAATTGGTCAATACGAGCACTCCATTAAGCTCATTCCCGCCATGGCATTTTTTATTCCATTGATTACAGCAATGGCTGGAAATATTGGTGTACAATCATCTGCAATTATCGTTCAAGGTCTGGCTAACAACAGCTTAGAGCTTGGTGGTATTTTACCCAAGTTATCAAAAGAATTTAGCGTTGCTCTACTAAACGGAACAGTGTTGTCCTTAATTGCTTTGGTAGGTAGTTACTTTGTTTTCAACGATTTTCAACTAGGGCTCACGGTAAGTTTAGCACTTCTCACGGTAATTATAGTAGCCGCCCTTTTAGGAACATTTGTTCCTCTAATGTTAGACAAATACAAAATTGATCCAGCCTTAGCCACCGGGCCATTTATCACAACGTTAAACGACATCATTGGCCTGTTTATCTACTTTATGATTGGTCAATTGATCTTTACATCTCTCTAACATGAAAGTTCTGTTTATCGATTCTGTTCATCCTATTTTGGAAGAACAACTTACTCAGTATGGCTATGTATGCACAAATGGTACAACTTGGTCTAGAGACGAGATTCTAAATCAAGTAGGAATCTACCAAGGAGTTGTAATTCGCAGTAAGTTTAGAATAGATGCCGAGTTCTTCAATCATGCCACATCTTTACGATTCATAGCTAGATCAGGAGCTGGATTAGAAAATATTCAATTGGATGAGGCAGAGAAACGAAATATTATCGTTTTCAACTCGCCAGAAGGTAACAGAGATGCTGTTGGAGAACAGGCAACTGGTATGTTATTGAGCTTATTCAATCATTTGAATAGAGCTGACCAAGAGGTTAGAAAGGGAGTTTGGAAACGTGAAGAAAATAGAGGTGTCGAACTCAAAGGCAAAACAGTAGGTATCATTGGGTACGGTAATATGGGAAGCGCATTTGCTCAGCGTCTACAAGGCTTTGAGTGTAGGGTAATTGCTTATGATAAATACAAATCAACGTTTCAAAACAATTATGCTGAATCAGTAAGCCTTCAGCATTTAATGCGTTATAGTGATGTGATTAGTTTTCATGTTCCATTGACATCAGAGACTGAATTCTTGGTAAACAATGGATTCATCAATAGTATGGACAAGCCCTTCTACTTGATTAATACCGCAAGAGGAAAAGTTGTGAATACTGCTCACTTAGTAAATGGGTTAAAATCTGGAAAAATACTTGGGGCGGCATTAGATGTTCTTGAATATGAAACAAGCTCTTTCGAAACTATTTTGGCAAACGAATTACCTGAAGCGTTCCAATATTTAGTACAATCAGAAAATGTAATCTTAAGTCCACATGTTGCTGGTTGGACAGTTGAGAGTTATGTTAAATTGTCCACTTTCTTAGCTGAAAAGATTATTGCTCAATTCGGATCTTTCTAGTTATTTCAGTAAAAAACGAATGGTATTTCTTGTGCGCTGTTCCAACACACGTTTCTTTTTTCCTGTTAACTCTTGAACAATCTCTTCATTGTAATGCCGTATAGTTACAAGATCCAATTGCTCGTTGTAACGAACAGCATAGGTTTGTTGCAATTCTTCCATCAACAATGGCAATTCACGCGCATCTTCATTTACAACCACCGAGAAATTAATGGCTGAATTCTGCATCAAATTCATGGTAATTCCGTGCGATGAGAATACTTGAAAGATATGGCTTAAATGCTCTTCTACAATGAATGAGAAATCTCTAGTCGCAATAGATATTAATCGTTGCCCCTCTTTAATGATAAACGATGGAATCAATTGTTCTTGAGGGACATCTGTTCGGATACAAGTACCAGACTCTTTTGGATAAACAAAAGATTTCACCCACAACGGAATGCTCTTATTTTGTAGCGGCTGAATGGTCTTAGGATGGATTACTGATGCCCCATAATAAGCTAGTTCAATTGCTTCTTTATAAGAGATCGATGGAAGCAATTTTGCATTATCATATTTGCGTGGATCAGCATTCAATACACCAGGAACATCTTTCCAAATCATTACCTGATCGGCATCCAGCGCATACGCTAAAATAGCTGCACTGTAGTCAGACCCTTCACGTCCTAAAGTTGTGGTATGCCAAGTATCTGCAGCTGCAATAAAACCCTGAGTGACAATGCATTTTGTTTCTTCACTTTCAAAAACCGGTAGTATTTGCTCTTGACATTGATTGGTGGTTTTTTTCCAATCTACATGAGCTGAACGATACGTATAATCTGTTTTAATCAACGCACGTGCATCTTTCCATTCAGAGAGAATACCTTCTGAATTTAGGTATGCACTGATGATTGTTGTACTCAATAATTCACCGATGGATACAATAGAGTCATAGGTATAATCTCTCTGAGCTGGTTTTGGAGATCTTGCTTTTTGCTCTAAATCGGTGTACCACTCATTCAACGTTCTTTGTAATGAGTTCGGAATTTCATCAAACAAGTCTGATACAATTTGTTGATGGTAATTTTTCACCTCCTCAATTTTCTCGTTGATAGTCGTAGGGTTGTCTAAAGATGCCAACCAAATTTGCTCGAAAGCATTGGTCATTTTTCCCATTGCACTTACAACTATAACAGTAGGCTTTTCGGGAAATTGACGAAGAATTACCGCTACATTTTTAACTGCTTCTGCACTCTTTACAGAAGCTCCTCCAAACTTGAATACCTGTACGCTCACAGTAGCAATGATACATGGATAACGTTGACCTTCTGATTCATTATACCATTTTTTATAAGCTGTTTACTGTGAATTACATACCTTAGAACCCAGCCAAACTCATTGAAAATGAACATCAAAAACCTATCATTAGCAACGCTATCATGCGTTTTCTTTGTGGCATTTGCCAATGCCCAGGAGCCGAGCAAGCCAACCTATGAGAAAGTAGTATTTGAAAAAAATGGCAAGACGTACGTTCAAAAATCGCTTCCTGTCTATTTGAAATTCTCTACTACCCCTGATGGTAAAAATTACCCTCTGAAAAGTGAACAGCATCCAACTGATGCAAATCCTTTGTACTTAGATACTGAAGGGGTGAACTACATCCGTAGTAGATGGGCTGTAAATCCTGAAACTGGAAGACCTGTATCTCCTCAACGAGAAGTGCATATGGAACTGTACGCTGATGGTTTAGCCCCTAGAACTGCTTTAAAATTCAGTGGTGCTCCAAAACATGTTTCTGGTGGTACTGTGTTCTTCGGTAAAGGACTGAGTTTTGACCTTACCCCAAAAGATGGGGTTTCTGGAGTTAAAGAAACAAAGTATGCGCTAGGTAGTGGTTATACGAACTATGGTGGAAGTGTAACTGCATCTACTGAAGGAGCTCAAACGTTATATTACTATTCTGCCGATAATGTTGGAAATGCTGAAGACACAAGAAGCAGCAACTTTACAGTTGATTTAACTGCACCAACAAGTAGTCATGATATTGTAGGAATCGTACATCAAGGAAACATTCTTTCTCCTAGTACTACGTTTAAATTGACTACTTCAGATAATTTATCTGGTGTAAGAAGTGTAAAATACTCATTCGATCAAGGATCTGATAGAGGTTATTCTCCAAACATTTCAATGGCAGGTTTGAAAGATGGAGAGCATACACTTTACTATTACGCAACGGATAACGTAAAAAACGAGGCATCTAAAAAGAGTTTTTCTTTCTACTTAGACTTAATTCCTCCTGTAACAGATATTCAGGTAAACGGTGATCAGCACAAAGGCAATTACTTGTACGTATCTCCAAGAACTAAAATCAGTCTATCTGCAACTGATAACAGAGCTGGTGTAAAGAACATATATTACCGTATTGATGGGAAGGATAGGTTCACGTATAGCAATCAGTTCAATATCCCAAATGAGTTAGGAGTTCACACTGTTAAATACGATGCAAATGATAATGTTGAAAATCTTGCAGCAAACAAGTACTTAACGGTGTTTATGGATAATCGCGCTCCAGAAACAGGTATCGTTTATGGCAAGCCTCAATTTTTTGATCGTGACACATTATTTATTACAAGTCAAACTCCTGTGAAATTGCGTTTTAGAGATGGCGAATCTGGAATTCAGAAAACAGTTTACAACATTGACGGTAGTGGGGACAAAAACTACAGTGAATTTACCGTTCCTGGCGAAGGCTATCACACCATTTCTTTCAAAAGCACCGATAACGTGAATAACGTTGAAGATGCAAAAACAAGTAATGTTTTTGTTGACAATACTCCTCCCGAGATTTTCGTAAACTTCTCAATTGAACCTATTGGTCAAAAGGGTGGTAAAAACATTTATCCAAACTATGTGCGCATGTATATCGGAGCAACTGATAAACATACAGGTACAGAAACATTATTGTATAGCGTAGACGGTGGCCCATTAACAAAGTATTCTAGCCCTCAAACGTTAGATGCTTCTGAGGTAAGTAAATTCAAAAAGAAAAAGAAATATGAAGTGCGAGTAGTTGCTAAGGATAAGCTCGGTAACGAAAGCGAGAAGACTCTTGAGTTTTTCGTTGGACGAGCAGAGTAATTCATTTACAATTTCTCATAAAAAAAGGCCGATGGTTTCAAAACTATCGGCCTTTTTATGTTTGTTACTTTACAAGCGTTAACTCATCTATAAGATGGTCTGCTTCTGCGTACTCATCAATTATGAAAAGAACGTATCTAATATCAACCATGATATTTCTACATATTGTGGCATCGTACATGATGTCGCTCATAGTACTCTCCCACGTTCTATCAAAGTTCAATCCTATTAATTCGCCATTTGCATTAATGGCTGGACTTCCAGAGTTACCCCCAGTTGTATGATTAGATCCAATAAAACAAACGCGTAAATCGCCATTTTCATCGGCATAATTCCCAAATTGCTTCTCACGAATTAGTCCAGCTAATTTCTCAGGAACAGCAAATTCTTTCGTAGAGTTATCCATCTTTTCTAAAATTCCATCGGCAGTCGTATAGAACTCATATTCTACACCATCGCGAGGTTTATATCCATTTACTTGGCCGTACGTAACACGTAGAGAGAAGTTCGCATCTGGATAATACACTTGCTCTTTTGGCAATACTTCCATTAACCCTTTCATGTAAGTGCGATTCAGTAAACTCAATTCGTTGTTGTACTCATTATACTTAGGTTTGATTTTGCTTAAGTAAGTATCCAATACATCTTTTTGTAGAACGTACGCTTGGTCTTTTTGTAGTTTCTTCACCTTCTTAGTACTAAAGTCATCCAAAAAGTTCATTACCTCCTCTTCGCTACTAAAAATGGTATTTTCATACAGTTCTGCTATTGGATTTTTACTGTTTAAAATTTCAGCAAGTTGAACAGGTACAAAGTCTTGATTCAAATTATCTACGTATAACTTAGAAAGAGCTAAGAACAACTCCTCATCAACAGATTTTTGATAATTCTTAAAATGTCCCTTAGTAGCCGCTTTCAATTTCTCAATGATCGCTTGTTGTTTCTCTTCAGACAAACCTTCTTCAGCTAATGCCTCAAAACGAGATGCGAAGCGAATAATCTCTGGCCCATAATAGAAGTATTCAATCAATAAATCACGCCCCAACATGTATGGAACTGCATTACCATACACGGTAGTATAACCTTCAAGAACGCTTCCATATTCCTCTTTCCATGCAGGGTTACCATCTACTGCCGTTTGAAACTTTTCTTCAAGAGCTTGTTTCTGACCAATAGCGTCTACTTGTTTCAATCCCTTACTCTGACCTATCCATTTTTTCCATGCATTAGAAATACGACTTTGTTTTGCCGCATATTGAATATTGATTTTCTTATCAGAATCCATCCATTTACCAATAATTTCGAGGGACTCATCTCTCATAGAAATCTTGGCAGGATTACCATGATCTAACACATAACTCACCGCTGGAGAAGGAAGGTATTCTTCAGTTCTTCCCGGAAATCCAAACACCATGGTAAAGTCATCTTCTTTGTAACCGTTTGTTTGAACTGGCAAATGATGTCTTGGAGTGAAGGGAACGTTGTTTGGCGAGTATTCAGCTGGCAAGTTATTCGAGTCAGCATAGATTCTGAACATGCTAAAATCGCCAGTATGGCGTGGCCACACCCAATTATCTGTATCAAACCCAAACTTACCAACCGATGATGGAGGAGCTCCAACTAGCCTTACATCTTTATATGTTTCTGTGATGATTAAAACAAACTGATTTCCTTGATAGAAAGGTCTCACTTCTGCATCATAATGAGTTCCTTCTTCAGCTTTGGTCGTAATTCTTTTGCTAATTCTCCTTATCACCACATTTCTTTCATCTTCACTCATGTTTTTTGATAAACTGTCTTGAAGCTGTGCCGTAACATCTTCCATACGTATAATGAACGTAACAGTTAACCCTGGATTTGGTAACTCCTCTTCTTTAGACATTGCCCAAAAACCATCCGTTAGGTAATCATGCTCTACGCTTGAATGACTCTGAATCTCTCCATAACCACAATGGTGATTGGTTAACAACAAACCCTGGTTACTAATTAGCTCACCAGTACATCCACCTCCAAATATGAGAACTGCATCTTTCAAACTAGATTGATTCACACTGTAAATATCTTCTGCACTTAGCTTCATCCCCATTGATTGCATTTCACCTTCGTTCAATTGCTTTAAGAGATAAGGAAGCCACATCCCTTCTTTAGCGTAAGCAGACATTGCAAACGAAAAGCAAATAGCTAAAATTGTAATACGTAGAATTTGTAGTTTCTTCATACCAGACTTTTAATAAAAAACAAGTTTACAAAGAAATCTAAGAGATAAGAACTACCTCTTTTACAAGAAGTAATTCCAACCTTAAGGAATGAGAAAACGGGAAGCTTAATGTGCTTCCCGTTTTTAACTACATGGTATGAAATGACTGCTTGATCATACCCTATCAAAACTCTCGCGACAGTTCCAAGTTTTTCTATGAAAATGTGGCAAGCTTACGTGTTCTTTCTGGGCGACAAAAACATCACCCAGATTCATGGTTTGTGAGGAGAGTTACACAGGTGGCATGTGGAGGGAAAGCTTTCATTACATCTGCTTTTAATTCGCCTTAATTACGTTCTGTTTTTACTCGGTTAGAGTTTGTGTTTTTGTTATTCTGAGAGCGAATAAAAGGAATAAGTCGAAAGAAGTTCTAAGTGGTTTTATAAATGGCTATTTTGATTTTGTAAACGAAAAATATTTCACTTTTTATCCCAATGAAAATTCAGAAATTGCACCCCGAAGGTCATGTCCTTCATAGCATTTAATAGCCTTTTGAAGATCTCAGCACTAAAACAATTTGTTCCACTTAATTTCTTGTTTGGTTTAATACTAACATTAAACTGGGAATGGTGTGTGGGTGGAAATTTTAATCCCATTAACTCTCTCGTTATTTTGAAAAGGTTATCGCCATACACAATTATTGTAGCTCTCATAACCGCTATGCTTCTTCTTGTGCTTGGCCTAGAGCTTCCTGCGCAAGATTCTGTCAATACTTATCGTCCCTTTTCTATTACCTATTCTACCAAAGATGGTTTGCCCTCTAATCAAATAATCTATCTCTTTAACGACAGTAAGGGACTGATGTGGATCGGTACAGAACAAGGAGTGGCTTCTTTTGATGGTAGAAACTTTAAAACCTATGATAATGAAGAACTGAATAACTCTCTTGTCACCTGTATCACAGAAGATAAAAATGGGGTGATTTGGATAGCTACTGCTGAAGCAAATATTTTTCTAATAGACCAAGGTACCGTAAAAGCACATCCTCAAAATAGCAGCATACGAAAATATAAGGCATCATCCCCTCTTCAGAATTTCTCATTAGATAGTCTTGGAACAAGTACCTTCCGAGGTGCTTTTGGCATATATCAAGCTACAATGGACAGTGTTTACAAAATTTCGCCCTATGCAAAAAATGGAATCGTTATAAAACAATTTCAAGATCATTTGTTTGCTAGTTTAGAAATTGTTAATCATACTTCAGCAGATTCTATTGTCTTCCAGCTACCAGATACTACTTTCAGTATTCTAAATAACATTCCACCGATAGGTGGACACCGCTTCTACACGATTGCAACTGATAGCAGCTTTGCAGCAGCATATGGTCCAAGACTCTACTTATACGAAAAAGAAAAACTAACTATCTTAGATTTACCCTCGAGGGTAACAAATAGTTTGATTTATGCCCACGATGGTAGTTTCTGGGTGGCTACCGAAACTAAAGGTGTCTTTCACCTTAAAGAAGGAAAAGTTATTAGCAACTTGTTTCCTAACGAAAAGATTCATTCTATCAGAGAAGACTTTGAGGGAGGACTTTGGTTTGGAATGCCTTCAGAAGGCGTTAGGTACGTACCTGATAAAACTATCCATGTATATAGTGATTCCCGTCCTTCAAAGCACGTCAAATACTTCTTTCCATACGCCAACAATTCATTATGTTGGATAACGAGAAATCTGCAATTATATCATAATAGAAAATTGCTAACACCTAGGCTATCTAATGGCACTTTGGCTTTTTTCCAAAAAGGAAAATTTAATGATGAGAGGTCATTTTGTTTCTCGTTTGAACAAAATGAAAGCGAACGAAAACTCTTATGTATTGATTATAACAATTTAGGCGTTACTCAATACAACATCAACCTCCTTAACGCTTCCCAACGATTCTTAGTAGAATCTGGTGGAGATACTCTTTACATCTCGTACAGTTGTGTTTCAGACCTAAAAAGAGAGAGCACGATTTTTAATTTACAAGAAACAACTCGTATTTTTTTAACAGACATAGTCGAATACGACAGTGTTATTTGGCTAGCATCAAAAAAGGGTATTCATAAAGCAACTTATCATAGAACTGGTGACACCCTTATTTCTACAAGAAAAGTGATAGCTTCTGATATTTGGTGGGCCAGGCTAATGGTAATAAACAACTCTCTTTTTGGAGTTACCAATGAAGGTAAACTGTATGAGGTAAATACGAAAGAAGCGAGTATTACACTAATCGACAAATCTATAAGCGGTAGATCTTTAACCTGTTTCAGAATTATTAATAATAAAGCATATCTAGGATTTAGTGATGGCATTGGTTGCTTAACAGTTAACACGCAAGATGATCAAGGCACACATGGTAGATTCGAATATTTGCCTGTTGATATAAGCCAATTTAACTCGACAATTTTTGATTTAGAGATTATTCAAGACTCACTATTCTTAGCATTCTCAGATGGTATAGTAAGTACTAGTCTAACTGAGGTAGATGATTACTTTCACCCGGGAAAACTCTCTATTGATGGGTTAACTTATAAGAATAAGAGTATTACTGATTTTACAGAGTCATTAGAATTTCATACTGGTGAAAACTTAAGTTTTCATATTACTGCAGCTCGGTTTCAAAATTTCCCTGACTTTAACTACGAATACAGGTTATTACCTAATGATTCTATTTGGCGTGAAAGCAAACAAAGCGAACTCAACTTATTTCAATTACCAGCAAATGATTACGAATTGCAGGTAAGGTTGAACACTGATGTGCATCAGAGTGTGGCTTTTAGTGTTTCTAATTATTGGTATCAACAAACTTGGTTTATTGTATTAGCAGCTATTCTGGCTACTGCTTTGGGATTTCTTCCATTTTACTACCGCATTAGGTTGCATACTGTAGCTGAGGAGATTGAACGGGAAAAAAACAACTTGAGAATTAGTACACTTACTACTCAACTTAAACCTCACTTTATTTTTAATGCTCTTAACTCTATTCAGGCATACATGCTTGAACAAAACACCTCACAGGCTACTTCGTATCTAGCTAAGTTCGCAAAGCATATCCGTGCTACTTTAGAACTTTCCAGAGAAGATACTATTCCTCTTGAAGCTTCTTTGGCTTCACTCGAAAACTATCTGGTTCTAGAAAGAATGAGAAAAAATGGTGCCTTTGACTTTCAAATTAACGTTGACAAGGCTATTGATGCTAGGCTGATCCGTATTCCTCCGCTTCTTATTCAGCCCTATGTTGAAAATGCCATTATTCATGCATTTGATGGTATTCATAAAGGGGGGCTCATTACTATTTCTGTTGATCAACTAAACCATCAATTTCTTTCTATTAAGGTGAGAGATAACGGGGTTGGACTTAACAGGCACATTCATGGAATGAGCAAAAACAATGAAAAGAAAAAAAGCCTTGGCACTTTAATTAATGCCGAACGTATTGAAACGCTTAACGCACTGTATAACAACCAATTTAGTGTATCTGTTGATAATGCTAAAACTGGGAATGGTGTGTGGGTAGAAATTTTAATCCCGTTAACTCTCTAAGCATTATTTTGAAAAGGTTATCGCTATACACTTTTATTGTAGCTCTCATTACCGCTATGCTCCTTCTTGTGCT
>DIYR01000110.1 GCA_002429085.1 Flavobacteriales bacterium UBA6049 | reverse complement strand
CTTTGAAGGTACCTACCATGGCAGAAATGACCGCAGCTGGTCAAGTTCCAGAGGTGTTGTTTTGGGTAGGGTGTGCCGGTAGTTTTGACGATAGAGCAAAGAAAATATCGAAAGCATTTGTTCGTATTTTGAATGAAGCAGATATTTCATTTGCTGTTCTTGGAACAGAAGAATCATGTACCGGGGATCCTGCTAAGCGAGCTGGAAACGAATTTTTGTTCCAGATGCAGGCTATGATGAATATCCAAGTATTGGACATGTATGAAGTGAAGAAAATCGTAACAACGTGTCCTCACTGTTTTAATACGTTGAAAAATGAATATCCTGAGCTTGGAGGAAACTATGAAGTTTTACACCATTCACAATTTATCAATAGCTTATTGAACGAAGGTAAAATCACTGTAAAAGGTGGCGACTTCAAAGGAAAACGTATCACTTTCCATGATCCTTGTTATCTGGGTAGAGCAAACGATGTATATGAAGCACCTCGCGAGATGCTCCAGAAACTAGATATTGAATTAGCTGAGATGAGACGTTGCAAAGAAAAAGGTCTTTGCTGTGGTGCAGGTGGAGCTCAAATGTTTAAAGAAGCTGAAAAAGGGAATAAAGAAGTAAACGTTGAACGTACGGAAGACGCTCTTGAAACTAAGGCTAATGTGATTGCTACTGGTTGTCCTTTCTGTAATACGATGATGACGGATGGAGTGAAGAACTTCAATAAAGAGGGAGAAGTAGAGGTTTTTGATATTGCAGAATTGATCGCTAACGCAGCAGAGCTCTAATATGGCTATAATTACAATTCAATCAACAGGTTGGGATACACTTCCTGATAATGCTAGAATTTGGATTTACCAAGCAGATAGAGAACTTACTGATGCTGAATTAGATCGTTGCATTCAGCAGTTAGATGGTTTCATGGGGCAATGGAATACACATGGAACCCAATTAGCTGCTGGATATCGTATAGAATATAATCAGTTTATTATGCTGGCAGTAAATGAGTCACACCAATATGCAAGTGGTTGTAGTATAGATTCTTCTGTTAAGCAATTGCGAGAACTTGGGCGTGATTTTGAGGTTGATTTCTTTAATCGTTTGATTATTGTTTACAAAGACAAGAGTAACAATATTCAGCAGCAAGCAATGATTGATTTTGAGCAGCTCTTGAAATCTGGCGAGCTATCGCCAGAAACAATTGTATTCAATAACTTGATTCAAACGAAAGGGGAGTTGACTACAAATTGGGAAACTTCTGTAGAGAATAGCTGGCACAAGCAGTTACTTTAATGTAGCTTTTTCTTCAGAACCTTCTTTAGACACAGTAGTTGTAGGAGTTAGGCCATTACCTTCTGTAAGAGGTTTCCAATCAAAAATATCGTAACGATTTTGTGGCTGTTCACTGTATCTCCACTTAAAGTATCTAAAGAACTTTAAATCTGGAGTTAGTTGGTGTGTAGGATATAAAGTTGCGTCTGGTTTAATATAAAAGCGGATGTCTTTAATTTGATTGCTTTCCATGTACATTGTCATATTAGAGCAATCAAGTTTGTTCAAACCAAATACAGATCCATCTTCTTCTGTAGCATAGTAAATGGTTTGTCCATTTCCTTCAATATCTATTTTGTAAATATTGTTATCACGGAAATATGCCATTAAATGTCTACCCTTAATCTGATTATAACGATCTGTTTGACTTGGAGCAACTGATGTGTCTTGCTGAGAAATGATAAAGGCATCTTGTGTTATCTCCATAAAGTCAATAATGCCATCATAAGTCTTAATATCAATACGTTCGCCAGTAATCTGATTTTCCTTATTCCAAATTACAGGATCACCAAACATCTTTAACAAAGAGTCTGATTCACCAATTGTAAGCGAATCACATTTTCCTTTTAAGTCTGGCTTGTAGAACTGTACTTGCCAAAAGCATTGTATAATGTTGTTTCCAACGGAATCTTTCGTGGCTCTCAAGGTATCTGCATGAAGGAACAATGAGTCAGTTTTAAATGCTTGTAACATCTCAGCGTTACCAGTTACAAGAGAAGTAGAATCTACTTCATTATAATAGCCATAATCACCAAATACTTTGATGTTGTTCGTGGTATCTGTAATTACAACATCGTTGTAACAATGTGCGTATCCAAGTGAGCGTTGATAGAAAATACTATCTGCTTCTATAATCTGATCTTTGTTTTGGAGGTAAGCGTTACAATTGAATTCACTCTCTCCAGTTTCCTGATTGTAAAATCCACTTTCGCAATAAATGAAGCTAGAATCGCTTGTGATATTAGTAGGTCCTAGAAAACGAGTGTATTCAGTAACAAGGTTGTATTGTAAAGTGTCAGCAGAAATAGTGTAGTTAGAATCTACAATGCGTACGCTATCCTTAAAGTTATAAACCTTGGTATTTCCATTGTAGAAACCATGTCTGCTGTACAATGTTTGAGCATTTGCTTTATTGATGATGTTTCCACCTCCATAGTAACTAACTGTATTTGCAACTGCATCAAAGTCTAAGAAATTGGTGCGTAATAGTTGGTTTGGAGCGTCAATCATGGCATTTCCTCTCAGCTTACCAGTTCTTGAATCACCAAAATATTTCAAAGAATCACCTATAATAGTAATACTATCACCCCGCACCATCTTAACATTTGAGTATGCGTAAAGAGTATTGGTCTCTGCATACAAATAGGCACTGTCGCAATCCATAATCATGTCGTTATGTTTGAAACGAACGTTGCCAATTAACTTACGAGCGTTGCTTTGAGAATCGTCAAATTTTAGCTCATCAGCATTCAACAGTTTAATGCGCTGCTTTTGGGCAAAACCAATTGTTGATAAACACAGAAACAGACCAACAAGAATGAAGGTCTGTTTCGTAAAATCTATGCTATGAAAGTTCTTAATCAAGAATAATAGTTTGTTCACGATCTGGGCCAACAGAAACAATCTTAACAGGAACTCCAACTTCTTTTTCAATGAACGCAATGTAATCGTTCAATTGCGAAGGGAATTGATCAGCAGATGAAACACCTGTTAAATCAGCTTTCCATCCTGAAATCTCTTTATAGATTGGCTCTGCTTCAAAATTGCAAATATCGTACGGCAAATAATCAATAACCTTGCCACGGTACTTGTAATGAGTACAAACCTGAATAGTATCCATATCACTCATAACGTCAGCTTTTGTCATAATAAGCTGAGTTACTCCATTTAACATGGTTGCATATTTTAATGCAGGAAGATCTAACCAGCCACATCTTCTTGGTCTACCAGTAGTAGCTCCAAACTCATGTCCTTTTTCTGCTAATTCTTTTCCGTTGTCATCAAACAACTCAGTAGGGAAGGGGCCACTACCAACGCGAGTGCAATATGCCTTAAAGATTCCGTAAACTTCTCCAATATTACCTGGAGCAATACCTAATCCAGTGCATGCACCGGCAGCAATGGTATTAGAAGATGTTACAAACGGATATGATCCGAAATCTATATCCAGTAAAGAACCTTGTGCACCTTCGGCCAATATTCGTTTACCTGCAACTCTTGCTCTGTTTACGTGGTGTTCGCTATCAATAAAAGGAATAGCTTTCATTTCTTCTACTGCTGCGAACCATTCTTTTTCTAAATCTGCTAGAGCAGTAGTATCAAAATCGTAATGGCTTAAAAGAGCTAAGTGCTTATTTTTTAAGGTATCGTATTGTTCTTTAAAGTTATCTGCTTCTGTATCTCCAACACGTAAACCGTTTCTTCCAGTTTTATCCATGTAAGTTGGTCCAATTCCTTTCAAGGTAGAACCAATTTTACCTTTTCCTTTCGCTTGCTCTGATGCAGCATCTAACATGCGATGAGTTGGTAGAATTAAGTGTGCTTTCTTAGAGATTAAAATCACCTTTTCAACGGCTACATCAGCTTGCTTCAAATTCGCAATCTCAGATTTAAAAATCACGGGATCAATTACTACTCCGTTACCAATTACATTTTCAGTGTCTTCTCTAAAAACACCAGAAGGGATAGTATGTAATACGTGTTTGGTATTGTTGAAGATTAATGTGTGACCAGCATTAGG
Organism: Flavobacteriales bacterium UBA6049; assembly: GCA_002429085.1. Taxonomy (GTDB): domain Bacteria; phylum Bacteroidota; class Bacteroidia; order Flavobacteriales_G; family Salibacteraceae; genus UBA6049. Next base: position 5,370 of record DIYR01000110.1, on the reverse strand, counting down.
ACCACCTTGAAAACGAGAAATCATATCGTATTCTGGTGTTAATACATCAACAATTTTCCCTTTACCTTCATCGCCCCATTGGAGGCCTAAAAGCACGTCTACTTTCATGTTTGTTAATCGAGTTAAATAGTGTTATTCGGCAGCTTTATCGGATGATTCGGAAGAAGAACTAAAGCGAGCATAAATATTGAGAGAGTGGTGGAGTACTTCCACGCCAAAATGGTCGGCAATGGTATTTTTGATGAGTTGGATACGAGGATCACAAAACTCATGTACTTCTCCACTTTCAACATCAATTAAATGATCGTGTTGCTTGTTCTCGTATGATTTCTCAAACTGAGCAATGTTTTTACCAAATTGGTGCTTTCGAATTAGATTACAAGCTAGCAACAAGTCAATTGTATTGTAAAGAGTAGCGCGGCTAACACGGTACTTTTTATTCTTCATGAGCAAGTAGAGAGATTCTACATCGAAGTGCCCATCGTTACTGTAAATTTCATCCAAAATAGCAAAACGCTCTGGAGTTTTACGATGACCATTCTGCTCTAGAAAGCTGGCGAATATTTGCTTTACTTTTTCTTTTGTTTCTTCCGAAGACATGTACTCCGTATTAAAGGACAAATGTATGCAATTTACCTTGTTGGCTACTCAATTCTATGGATAGCCATTATGCCTTGTACCTTGCTTATTTTGTCGCGTAAATTTTTCAAATGTTGTGTATCGTTTACGTAAACCATAATGGTTCCGTCAAATAGTCCATCATGACTTTCAAAAGAGATGCTTTTCATGGTAACATTCATCTCATCTGAAATGATTTGTGTGATTTGATTTACAATTCCTTGTCTATCAAATCCGTTTAATTTTAGTCCAGCTAAGAAGGTAAGTGACTCTCGATCGTCCCACTTAGCTTTTACCACTCGGTAACCATAATTACTCATGATTCGAATGGTATTCGGGCAATTTACTCGATGAATGAAAATAGATCCGTCTTTTGTGATAAACCCAAGTACATCATCACCAGGAATTGGATTACAGCAAGTAGCTAGTTGATATTTGAGCTTGGATTGTTTTCCAATAACTAAGGCATCTTTCTTGCCACGAGTAGCTTCTACAATATCTTCAAGCGTTCTTAGTGGATTTACTTTGCTGGTTTTATAGCTGATCTTTCCTTTAGAAACTCGTAAACTCTTAACAGTATCGAGTGCAATATCACCTGATCCTACTTTGTAGAAGAGGTCTGCTTTGCTATCGAGTTTAAATATTCCTTTCAGGATTCTGAAATTTTCAAGATGATCTTGTATTCCCAATTCCATGAACAACTCTAATAGCTTCTTTTCGCCCTCTTCAGCTACCGACTTACGTTCGCTTCGCAAGTAGTTTTTAATAGCACTTTTAGCTTTTGCACTTACGGCTGTACTTAACCATTCCTCGCTAGGAGATTGGCCCTTGCTCGTTATAATTTCTACCTGATCTCCACTTTGCAATACGTAGGTTACAGGCACTAAACGGTTATTTACTTTAGCTCCTACGCAACGATTACCTAGTTGGGAGTGAATTTCGTAAGCAAAATCAATTACTGTAGATTTTTGTGGAAGTGAGCGAATATCTCCTGTGGGAGTAAAAACGAAAATCTCTTTAGCAAATAGGTTTAACTTGAAATCATCTACAAAATCTACTGCGTTTGTTTCGGGGTTTTCAAGTAATTCTCTAATTCTATTAACCCAAGAATCAAGCGAAGAAACTTGTTGATTTTTCTCCTTGTATTTCCAATGCGCAGCATAACCTTTCTCGGCAATTTCGTCCATTCGTTTGGTACGAATTTGCACTTCTACCCATTTACCAGTGGGTGACATTACTGTTGTATGTAATGATTCATATCCATTGGCCTTGGGAGTGGATATCCAATCTCGTAATCTATCTGGATTTGGTTGGTAGAAGTCTGTAATTAGAGAATACACTTTCCAACAACTATTCTTCTCGTTGTCAAAATCAGTATCTATAATAATTCGGATAGCAAACACATCATACACTTCTTCGAACGGAATGTTTTTATTCCGCATTTTAGTGTAGATTGAATGCACACTCTTGGTACGCCCTTTGATTTCGTATGCCAATCCAAGATTATCTAACTCTCGCTTAATAGGTGAGGTGAAGCGGTTAACGAACCTTGTTCTAACTGCTTGTGTTTTTTTGAGCTTGCGTTCAATCTCTTCGTAAACGGTTGGAGCTTTAAACGAAAGTGATAAATCTTCTAATTCAGATTTGATGTTGTAGAGCCCCAGTCGGTGAGCAAGAGGTGCATAAATGTAGAGTGTCTCAGCAGCAATTTTCAATTGCTTATCCTTACGCATAGAGCCTAAGGTGCGCATGTTATGCAGGCGATCTGCTAATTTAATTAAGATAACACGTACATCATCTGCCATGGTTAGTAGAACCTTTCTAAAGTTTTCAGCCTGAACGCTTTCAGGTTGATCGAAAAGGTTTTCTACTTTGGTTAAACCATCAATAATACGTGCCACTTTTTCACCAAATAGATCCTCCATATCCTGAATAGTCATAGAGGAATCTTCAACAACATCATGTAATAGGGCACACACAATAGAAGTAGGGCCAAGACCTATTTCGTCTACACATATTTGTGCAACAGCCAATGGGTGTAGAATGTAAGGCTCACCAGATTTTCTTCGAACACCTTTATGAGCTTCCATAGCAATATCAAAGGCCTTGCGCACTTGCACACGATCCTTGTTATCGCTCATTTTAGCTGAACGTAAGAGTCTTCTGTATTCTCTTACAATCAGTTTCTCATCTGAGTCTTCAACTTCTACAGCTAATTTCATGAAGTACGCCTTCTTTTGGAAAAGCACAAATGAAAGGTACTAGCACTTGTGCTTACATCTACTTTCTAAAAACCTACCAACGATGCTATGTGAATAGCGCTTAGTCTAATGAGATAGCTTTCTTCTTTTTCTTAGATACAGAAGCGCTAACTTCTTCATCTGTTAAACATGGGTAATTGAACAAACAATTACGCTTAATTGCCTTTGCTACCTTGTTAGGAACAAAATCTTCCCAACCATCGTTCCCAGACTTTATCATCTCTAACACATCGTCACTAAAGATGGTTAACACATCTTTATTTACGTGCTCAATGTCTTCAATTTTCTTATTGTCTATTAAGTATTGGAATAATGGATACACATTTGGAGGTAAGATGAAGTTGTCGCAATTATACAACCCATCTACATCTCCATTAGTAGCAGGGTAGACCATCAATTTTACATTTCTACCGAACATTAGTCCGAACGATTCTAAGATGCCACCTTTTAAGTGCGTATAATACTGAGGATCAAAAATCGCAGTAAGATTATTCACACCTAGAATAACTCCAATTTTTCGATCTTTATTGATGTCGCTCAAGTACTGAACGAAGTTGTAGTAATGCCTAAAATTTGTGATAACTACTGTTTGACCTAGAGAACATAGAATATCTACACGATCTAAGAAATCTTGCTCGTCTACTTTTTTGCCTCCGTGAACTAAGTTGTTTAGTGATAACTCACACAATACCATTAGTTTATCCTTGTTTACATCAGGGTCTTGTTTAAACTGGCGATATGCCGATAATAGCATGTCTACGTTTACCAATGTGGGTGGTCTAAATCTACCGCGAAGAACAAGTAAATTCTTTTTGTATAGGACTTCAGAAGCTTGAACATTTGTTCCGTCAGGACCAAACATAGCTGCTGGAGTTAACCCATTTCTTACCAATATTAAACTCAATAAACGGTTATCTACCGATTCAAAATCTGGTCCGTTTACATTAAACATATCAATCTCTATACGTCCATCAGCAATAGAATCGGTTAACGATGCTATAAACTGTTCCATATCATGAGATAGATAGAAGCACGCAAACACTAGGTTTACCCCTAAACGGCCGATGGCTTTCTGTTGTAGTAATGAGTCGTTATCCATTAGCTTAACGTGCAGCTCAATGGTATTATACGCTCCATTTGGTTCTAATTGAAAGCGAACTCCTAACCAACCATGTCCTTGATTGGTTTTATGGAAGTTTAACGATTCTATGGTGTTTGCAAAGGCAAAGAACTTGGTGTTATCTGCCCGGTGTTGCAATTTGTTTACGATGTTTTGAAAATCGTGTTCCAGCATCGCTTCGAGACGTTGTGCACTTACATAACGAGCACTTTCTCCATAAAACGAATCTGAAATTTGCATATCATATGCGCTCTGCGTTAAAGCAACAGTACCAGAGGCGGCACCAGCCTGAAAGAAAGTTGCGGCTGTTTCTTGTCCAGCGCCAATTTCTGAGAATGAGCCATAGATTTTAGGATCGAGGTTAATTTGGAGGGCTTTTTCTCGAGTCTTTAGTTTCCTGTATTCTTCCATTAGTTTTGCAGGTTTACACAAAAATATTCAATATTGAGCGGTATATCCACCCCAACTTTCTACTTATTCACGTTGTTTATTGAACAACGCAGATTACTTGGTAAGTGTTCCTGTTAGTTGGCTAGCCTTAATAGATTGAGCACAGTTAAAATGCTGCTTTGGACATGCTTTTTTACCATGCAATCCACAAGGCCTGCAAGGAAGAGATTCTTGTGTTTCTACCACATGATTTTCATCAGCTAATGGGCCAAAGCCAAAGTTCGGAATTGTAGAACAGAAAATAGCTGTGGTAGGCGCATTAATGGCGCTAGCTAAGTGCATTGGAGCTGAATCATTGGTGTAGTTCATGGCAGCTCCTTTCATTAAAGCCGTAGATTGTAATAAGTTTAACTTACCTGCTAGATTGGTGATTTTGCTTGCTGTAGATTGCTCAATAATTTGCTTACAAGCAGATTCATCGCTTGGAGCGCCCAATAAGTAGATTTGGTATCGATCGGCTAATTCATTGATCAATTCTGTCCACTTATTTGGAGGCAGTTGTTTCGTAAACCATACACTGGTAGGAGCCATACAGATATAGGGGGCAGATTGGTACTTTTCTACTGCCTCAAAATCAGCTGCTCTTGGGTAGAGCTTAGGCCTATGATAATCAGAGTTAATGAAAGAGGAAAGCAGTAAATGATTTCGTTCTACTTCATGTGTTCCATTTCCTATTTCATGTGAATATTTTTCGTTGAACAGAAACGAGAATGGATTCTTATCGAATCCTATTATTTGCTTTGCACCTGAGAAGCCTGCTAGTAAACCGGTTGCACCAAATCGTTGTAGGTTAAACAGCAAATCGTAGCGGGCTGATTTAACTTCTTTCCAAATGCGAATGAGGTCTTTGTATTTACCACCTTGTTTATCCCACACATATAACTTCTTAATAAATGGATGTTCTGCAAACAGGCCATCGTT
>DIYR01000034.1 GCA_002429085.1 Flavobacteriales bacterium UBA6049 | reverse complement strand
AGCAATAGCGATTGAGCTAATTTTTAGGCAACTTAATTTCATGTGGCAATAGTACAACAGTGTTTGGTAGCACGAAATGTCAAAATCAATCTTATCTACCGTTTTTCTCTTTCATCAGATTCGTTTTGATTTGCAATCAAATCAAGTGTATATTATGAAAATCGTATTACCTATCCTTACTGTTCTGTTTTTAGTAGGATGCCAAACACCTTCTAAAAAAGTAGATGTTTTAACAGAAGATGTAGATCGTTTTTGGAGAGCATATGATTTGATTCAAGAAACAGACTCAACAGAAGAACAGTTAGCCATTTTGCATAAACACTTTATCGATTCTGCTTCTGTTGGTCAGCAACAGTTGTTTATTGCTAGATCGTATACGCCAGAAGAGTACATAGAGAACATCGGTAAATATCCAAAGTTCTATGCATCATTGCGTAAGCAGTTGAAAGAGTTGCCAAGCATACAAGCTGGTATTTTGCAAGGGCTACAAGAATTTGAGAAAGTATATCCTAAGGTGAGCAATTCTGCTGTTGTTTTTGGAATGGGGAATTTTAGAACAAACTCAACTACGCTAGATTCTATGGTTCTGATTGGCACTGAGATGTTGTGTACGAATGGTAACATTGATGTGAGTGAGTTTGGTGATGATATGCAGTTTGTTAAGAACTATATGGCTTCTGAACCAATGAATAATGCGCTGTTTTTAGGTGTTCATGAATTTGTACACACGCAACAAATAGAAGCTTACGAAAACAACTTGCTTGCCATTGCACTTAGAGAAGGAACGGCTGAATATGTAGCTACTCTTGCTTCTGGTTTAGCATCTGTTGAACCTTGTATGGAATATGGAAAAGAACATAGAGATGAGGTGATACATCAATTTGTGAAAGAAATGTTCAACAACTCACATAGCTACTGGGTATGGAGCAATATGCCGAATCAATTTGGTGTGCGTGATCTAGGGTATTTTGTTGGCTTCGAAATGGCGAAGCACCATATAGAGCAATCGGCAAATAAAGATCTTGCAATTGCTGAATTGATTGAGCTTGATTATAGCGATTCTGCAAGTGTATCTGATTTTGTAGAGAGAATAGGGTTCTTCGAAAAAACAATGACTAGCTACCAAGAACGGTATAGAAATGCACAGCCGCAGGTAACGTCTATTTCTTGGAGCAAGGATACGCTTACCATTCAGGCAGATCAAGCTCTAGATACTCTGTACAGAGGTTTCTCGTATGGACCTTTAGGAGAAGAACATGTGTTGTTTATTTCAAATTGGTTAGGTTTTGTAGCAGGTGATTCAGCGTTTCGTATGGTAATAGATACCACGTTTAGCAAACCACAGCAATTAATAGTGAATAGCACTTTTAGAAATAGAAATGGGGTAGAGTTGGTGTCTAAACTAATAGAGCGCTAGCATACGATTATTATGTAGGTTTCGTTATCAAGCAAATTTACTTGAGTTATGAAACCAGCTATGAAAACCGCACTAATCATTATTGTTTCAATCCTTGCATTTATCGGGCAGGGATATTTGCTTCTTAACTTTTTTGTTGACCAAGTGCATAGTAGCAGAAGTTGTGGAATGTTCAATATTGATCATGTTGAATTGCACATTAAAGCAGATATTCCGAATGTTGGTGATACAGAATGTGATTACGATCCAGATGAGAATGTACGTTTGGTAAAGTTCGACTTTGATGTACACCCCAATGCAGTAGAAAATTATGCGAGTAAGTATGATCTATCGTTGGTAGAATCTCCTTCAGATTTCCAAATAAATAACTACCTCAACCCAAGTAGCAAACTAGGGGAGCACATAGAGCAAGAGAAAGTTTTTTTCAAGCAAGGGAAATCCGAACATTCGGAATGGTCAATGGTTTACGATAAAGCGTTATCTGTGCTATGGGTGCGTATTGAATACGTGTAACTTAATGTAGAGTTGATCTTTTGTGTTTAACTTCGAATTAGATCATAAAAACCGATTACCTATGCTAAAATATAGCTTCAAAAGAGAATTGACTTGCGATACCCTCAATAAGCGCAGAGGTGATCAAGATCAAGACGTTAGACGAGTTCAAGAATGGATTAATTTACAGAAATATACCGATTCTTCTTTTCAAGTTACCATTCAACGTGATGGTGATTTTGGACCAGCAACACAAGCCGCAGTGCTAGAGTTTCAAAAGCACCACCAATTAGAAACAGATGGAGTAGTTGGCCCGAATACCTGGAGTGCTTTAACAGAACCAATGCAACGAGCGTACGGTGAGCTGGTGTTTTCCTCAGAAAAAGGCTTTAGAGAAAGAGTGATTGCGTATGCCCAGCAACACTTAACCCAACATCCAACCGAGTTTCATCCTAACAAAGGGCCTTGGGTAAGGTCGTATTGTGATGGGCGGGATGGACAAAGTTTTCCTTGGTGTGCAGGCTTTGTAACTACCATTGTTGATTTAGCAGCAAATAGTGTGGGAAAGAATGTTTCGGATTACATGAAGAATTCTCTGGGTTGCGATGCGATACTATCTAGTGCCATGTACGGAAAGCAAAAACAGCAATTGTTACGTGGAGCAGATTTAAAAAACAATGCAACCATGGTAGAAGCTGGCGATTTGTTCTTGGTGATTAATAAGAACAATTTGATGGATGCTACGCACATAGGAATTGTGATAGGGTTAAACGATTTTGTAATAACCACTATTGAAGGAAACACGAATGACGAAGGAAGTAGAGAAGGCTTTGAAGTATGTAAGAGATATCGAAACTTAAAAACTGGTAGATACGATGTTATTAAGCTATCTAACTTACTTTAAAAGCTGTAGCTTTAAGAGCAGATAAGCTCTAGAAATATGTTACTTAATCTCATTTTGTTTGCCGCCTTTGCTGGGTTAACCATACCTGTAGGAGGGTTGCTTGCTAAACTATTCAATCATCATGTTGCTGAAACCCCAGTTAAGTATGAAATTACACATAGTGTAATGTCATTTGGGGCAGGAATCATTCTGGCGGCACTTGCACTCGTATTAGTACCCAGTGGGATGGAGCAATTGGAATTGGTACCCCTATGTGTAACGTTCTTTGCAGGTGCAGTAGTCTTTTATTTTCTTGATAGCTATTTGGCCAAAACAGGAGGCCAAATGGCAACTATGTTAGCTATGATGATGGACTTTGTGCCAGAATCTATCGCTATGGGGGCAGTGTTTATGGTAGATCCTTCAACAGCCTCGCTGTTGGCAATTATCATTGGATTGCAGAATTTACCAGAGGCATTCAATGCTTACCGAGATTTGATTCTTGGAGGCGGAAAACCCCATAAAATACTTTGGATCTTTACAGGCTTGAGCACCATGGGCGTTATAGGTGCTCTTATTGGCAACTTTGCACTACAAGATTCTCCGAAGGCAACTGCATACTTAATGATTTTTGCAAGTGGTGGAATTCTATATCTACTGGTGCAAGACATAATTCCAGAAACAAAACTCAAAAACTCGGGCATTCCCGCATTAGCAGCTACTCTAGGCTTTTTAGTAGGAGTGATTGGGGAGAAGGTAGTGTAATGCTCTTCATTATTCAAGTACTTTACTTAAATATTCATGAATTAACGGGGTGTTATGTTGGCTTTTTAAATTGGCCAATCATATTCGTTTTCATTCTTAAATGGAACGCCAAGTTCTATGTTAGTTACTCTTTCGAATTCCGCATATAAGGTCAACCAATTGCATTCAAGAAAATAGGTGTAGAAGGAAAAATAATCTTCTTTTTTCCATGATTCAGATTTTGAATCAATTTGACGCATAACATCTGAAACGCTTTGATCTATTATTCTTATGTTATTTAACATCAGGTTAGAATTTGAACTTCTTATGTAA
>DIYR01000018.1 GCA_002429085.1 Flavobacteriales bacterium UBA6049 | reverse complement strand
AGCGTTTTTTGGTTTATACTATTTCTTAAACTCCATATTTACTGAGACCATTAAGATAACTATCTGATACCTCTACTCCTCTACTCTTTGCTTGTAAAGCACACTCTAAAGCTCCGTTACGATCTCCTTTTTGATTCTTTACAACAGATAAATTTAACCAAGTGCTCCCAGAATTAGCATTCAAGCTAACTGCATTAGTAAATGCCCACTCTGCCCTACTCAAATCATTCAATTGATAATAAACACTGCCTAAATTATTATATGCATCAAAATGGTTCTGATTCAACTCTACTGCCTTAAGCAAATCACGTTCAGCACTACTGAGATCATTTCCAATTTCTGCCGTTCCCCTGTTGTACCAAGCACTCGAAGACAGAGGATCTAATTCTATGGCCTTAGTAAAATCAATAGTAGCCTGAATACGGTCACCTGATAATAGGTAAAGGTTACCTCTATTGATATATGCTTGAACAGCACTCGGATCTAACTGGATAGCATAATTGAAATCCGTTAAAGCTAAGTCACCTTTATTTTCAGAAACGTAAAACTGCCCCCTATTCACATATGCCTTACTGTTCATTGGATTCAAGTTCAAAGCTGACGAATAAGTTGTAATCGCATCGCCTACATTTCCAAGTTTGAACTGCAGATCTCCTAAGTTATAATATACTTCATCTCTCTCTGGTGCTACCGAAACAGCACGTTGAAAGTCTATCAATGCCTGATCAAACAACCTCTGTTCCTCATAATAATTCCCTCTTCCAATGTAAGCATACCAATCTTCAGAATTTTCTAAGATAGCCTTGCTCCAAAGAGTTTCGCTATTCTGCCAATTTTTTAAATACTGAACAGAAAGCAAGAAAAATGGCAATCCCAAAACTCCACTCAAGGCATACAACTTCACGTTGTTAGTTTTAATAAATTGGAGACTATTGAAGACAACAACTAACAAGAAAAACAAACCAACGTAAGCTATGTAGGTATATCTTTCTGAAACAATAGCTCGGCCAATACTCACTAGTTGTAAAGTCAAAATGAGCCCTAACAAGAAAAGTCCTCCGCTAAATAATATCCATTTATTCTTTTTGGCCATCACGCCCATTCCTACCAAAAAGACGATTCCAAAAAATAAAAAACCTATAAAGTTGAAGGTCCCTAAACCATCCAAAGAAGGATATGGATGCATTGGTGATAAACCTACTGGCACAATGCTTTTTACGACATAAAATCCTATTCCATAAAGTGCGAACATTCCTCTTTCTATCAAGGAATAAGTTTCCAGATCATTAATAGATTTCCCACTTTGTAATTGGAGTGTTACCATTCCTATTGCAGTACTCCCCAGTAATAATAGACCTATAGGAAGAAGTTCTCTCCAGATTATTCTTTCTTTCTTCAAATAATGAACTACCCCTAAAACTAATGGTAATACAATGGATGCTGGTTTCCCTAAAAATGAAAGTATAGCAGATATCAGCGTAACTACCATGAGCCACTTTTTTTTAACCTCTAAATATTCCCAATACGATAAGATTGAAAGCAAAAAGAAAAAACCATACACCACATCCTTTCTGCTGGATATCCAAGCTACAGATTCAATATGCATTGGATGAATACCAAACATCAAGGCCACAAAAAAAGCTCCTCCACGCACGTGAGGAAGCATCTTGGATACAAGAAAATATACTAATGCTGTATTCAGTAAATGCCATAAAACATTTGTAACATGAAACACACTCGCTTGACCACCTCCAATAACTTGATCAAGTCGGAGGGTCAACATGGTTAAAGGATGAAAATTTCCTGTTTCACTTCCATCTAACAACGACTTAAATGATGGCGATTGGACAAACGTATTATTCAGCACATATACTTGGTCATCAAAATTCACAAAGTCGAATTGAAATGATGGCCAGTATAAAACAAGCGTTAGAAAGATTACTAACGATAGTTCAATATTTTTTCTTGACATAGAGACTCAACTAGATTGGTTGGTAATAGCCTGGATTTACATCTATACCATACTGCTTAGCCCTATCAAAGTTGGAGTTTGCATTCTGTTGATCTCTCAACATTCTATATGATATTCCTAAGTTCATGTAATAAACACCTTGTGTAGGTGCTAACTCTACTGCCCTATTTAAAGCAACTATAGAAGAATCAAATTCACCTAAATGTTGGTGTTCAATAGCCAGTGCATTCCATACACCATGTTCTTCGGGTTCTAGAAGCAGACACGATTTAAAATCAGCCTTTGCTAACATTCTTTGGTTCATCTGCGAATAAATGATTCCTCTATTCATGTAAGCATTCGTGAAATTTTGATTAATTTCTAATGCCTTAGAGAGATCTTGAACAGCTGAATTATACTGTCCTTTCCTACCGTAAATTGCTCCTCTGTTCGCATAGGCATTCTCATCTAATGAATCTAAAATCAAGCAGTTATTATAGTCTCGAAATGCCAAATCATCCTCTCCTAAATCAAAGTAAATATTTCCTCTATTGCTGTAAAACATTGCTTCGTTAGGATTAAGTTCTACAGCCATATTTAAATCTTTAAGTGCTTCTGTATAACGTTTTTCTAAACGATAATACACTCCTCTTCCTCCCCAAGAAC
>DIYR01000210.1 GCA_002429085.1 Flavobacteriales bacterium UBA6049 | reverse complement strand
CATATACCAGCCAAGAACTATGTTTTAATATCTAGTGATATTGAGGTGACGCCTGGCTGGCTAGAGCCAGGGCTTAGTCTTTTAGAGAGTGACTCCAAAATTGCTGCTGTACAACCTAAAGTGATGAGTTTCGATCGCAGAGATGAGTTTGAGTATGCTGGTGCAGCTGGAGGATTTATCGATTACTTAGGCTTCCCGTTTTGTAGAGGAAGACTCGTGAATTCTGTAGAAAAGGATCATGGGCAATATGATGATGTGAAAGAAATTTTTTGGGCATCAGGCGCATGTTTATTTATTAAAGCAGACTTATATCATCAGTTTGGTGGGTTAGATAATGACTTCTTTGCTCACATGGAAGAAATTGATTTGGCGTGGAGATTGAAGAATGGAGGATACAAAATAATGTATCAGCCAGCGTCAAAGATTTTTCATATGGGCGGTTACGTTATTCAATATGGGAGTCCTGGAAAGATTTACCGTAATCACAGAAACAACCTAATTATGCTGCTTAAGAATGGTGATAGTTCTAAACTATGGTGGAAGATTCCGCTTAGATTTATGCTAGACTATTTAGCCTTTGTTAAGATGTTTTTAGATGGGAATCCTAAAGCAAGTTTTGCGGTAGTAAAGGCTCACCGTGAATTTGTTTGGTGTTTTGGAAAATGGTATGCCAAACGAAAAGAAGTAAAGCGATTAGTAAACAATCCTAATCGCTATGGAATTTGTTCTAAAAGTTTAGTGTGGAACTTTTTTGCTTTAGGAAAAAAGAAATTTCCTGAACTAAATTGGAATCCAGAATCTACGCACTAGCGGGGAAGACTATACAAATCTTCGCTCCAGCTACCGTACTGCGATTCTACATTTTCATCGTCTACAGTTCCAAATGGTGTATTTCTTCTTTGTAAGTCTCTTTGCCATCTCGGATTGTTTACTTCGCCAATAACGTTCGAATGTAGTAACCTGTAATCGTTTGTACTTAGCTCAGTACTGTAAAAAATGTATCGGGCATCGCTTCTTTTAGGGTGCTTGTAGTAGTGCCAAATATGATAAGGATAACTAGAAGGTTCATTTTCTTGCTTTCTTATAGTATTAGGAGCACCATACTTCAAATAAATGAACCCTCTATCTGTGGCGTACCCTCTACTGTTTCGAGATGAAAATTCTGCGTTTACCTTTTTTACTTCCAGTTCATATGCTTTCCAAGCTCCATAAGGGTTCTTTGGATCTTGTTTTTCCCAAAAAGAAATAATGAAGTTTCTAATGATCTCGTTGTCTGGACTTTTTCGATTGTTTCTAATGAACTTATCATCATCCACATCACAAATTGGAATCACACACATCATCAATTCGTTCAAAGAATCTCGACTTTCAATTGATGCTACAAACTCTTCCATCAACCCTACACCATACATAGGATTACTTGGTTTAGCTACGTTATCGTTATATCGTGAGAATGAAACCGACTGTTGCTTCACAATATTACCAGTCATGTCATACGCATCAAATCTCATATCATAAGAACCCGCAGGTAGTTTCTCAATGTTGAAGCTATTGAAAACTATATTAACGTCACTAGGTTTAATCCTTTGAAATCCTGCGTAATCATTTTCAATAGAATTTGTGGTTTTATTGAACAGGTAGTAACGGATGATGCCTGCTGCGGAATCTCCATAAACAGTTTGCATGCCGTAAAACTCCGTGTAAAATACGATACGTTCTACTTGAGTGGGAAAGAATTCAAAAACATACGGAGTTAAGCTATAGCCAGCGTGTGTTATATCATCATCTGTTTTAGTTTTTTCATAATCCTGTATAAATACGATATCTGAAAACTGAAGATCATTACTTACTTCATTAATGAAAATCTCTTGATTTGCTTTAATGGTATCAATCGGATTATGAACATCCACTAATTCTATATTCAACGTGTACTTTCCCTGCTCTAAAGCAAACCGTTGCTTATCAATAAAATCTGATTTTGAATCTTCGATAGAGGCTATTATTGGACTACTGATCTCGTATTTTTTGAAATTCTTTATTGTAGAGTCTTGCTGGAAGTAAAGTGTCACTAAAACTTTACTTTGGAATCCACCATCTACAGAATCGTATGTAATAGATGTTCCATCAAAATTAAAGTATGTTTCAATGTATGGGCTTTGGCCAGGAGCATTGAATCGCGCAAAGCTAAAATCAGCTCTTATTTGACTGAAAACAAGATAGGGGATACTCAAAATAATGAATAGTACGAACGTTTTTCTCATGCTGCTAAAATACGATGCTTAAACAATTTGTTATGTCATTATGTAGAACCTAGTAACAAAAACAAGTAAACGGTAGTTTTATAACGCAAAACACATAGAAATGGATTTAAAAGGAAAAGTTTTTTTAGTAACAGGTGGAAGCAGTGGCATTGGTAAAGCCACTGCTTTAGATTTAGTTACTGAAGGCGCACAAGTAGCAATTACTGGGCGTGATTTAGATAAATTGAATGTTGTAGCAAAAGAGATAGGGGCATTTGCAATACATGCGGATGCATCAAAAGATGAGGACATTGATAAAATGTTTGATCAGTTGCTAGCTAAATATGGTAGACTTGATGGTTTAATAAACAATGCAGGAGTAGGTGGGGCTTGGAAAGAAGTAGACGAGATTACGAGAGAAGATATTGATGCAATCTATCAAACAAACGTGTACGGAGCTGCATTAATAGGAGCAAGAGCTGCAAAGTTGTTTAAAGCTCAAAAGAGTGGTGCTATTGTAAATATTGCGTCTACAGCTGGCGTAAAGGGGTTTGCAAAGGGAACAGTGTATGCAAGCAGCAAATTTGCCTTAAGAGGGATGACACAATGTTGGCAAGCAGAATTAAGGCCCCACAATGTTCGTGTTATGTTGGTTAATCCTAGCGAAGTACCAACCGCATTTGGGCAAGATTCAAGGGAAGAAAGAGCAGATGAAGCTAAAAAATTGAGTTCTTCAGAAATTTCTCATGCAATTTTAAGTGGATTAAAAATGGATGATAGAGGCTTTATTCCAGAACTAACTGTTTGGGCTACAAA
>DIYR01000136.1 GCA_002429085.1 Flavobacteriales bacterium UBA6049 | reverse complement strand
TTACCGCCAAGCGTTTTTTGGTTGAAAGAGGAGGAAATGGTAAAGAGACCAACCTACTAACTTTCGTAAAGCACAGTTTCTCTTTCTTTGCCGAAAGTTTCTATGCTATGAATCCATATTATTTCATAAAAAGAGCCGTCTATGTAACTGTTGTTTTGATAGTATTCCTACAAACGTTGGATTTATATGGATCAGAAAATCATCAAATAGATTCGTTAAAAAATGCCCTTTCTACTGAATCACTGCAAGATTCGGCAAGGTTTATTGCAAATCAGAATCTTGCCATCGCTTATGTATCAGTTAACATAGATTCTGCCGATCACTATTACGATGAAGCAATTGCTTTTGGACGTGAACAAGAGTGGGATTTGTTCGTGGGTCATGCTACTTTTAACAAATCATTGCTTTACCACTATCAATTACAGCAAGACACATCCATCGCCATCGTAAAAGATGCAGCTGAGCATTACAGAAAGGCAGACTATCTAAAAGGGGTTACGAATTGTTACTTTACCATCGGAACTTATTGGGCTAATTTTGAGCAATTCGATAGTTCTATCTATTACCTACAAGAGGCAAAAGAGATAGGAGAACAGATACAAGATTCTTTTTATCTGCATCGTATCTACAACAACTTGGGATTGATGTATCAATACGTTGGTATTTACGATTTGAGTATTGAAAATACCTTGAAAGCGCTTGAGGTAAAAGAAGCCCTAAAAACACCAGATGTTGGTAGAGCATATGTAAACCTTGGTTTAACCTATAGTAGTAACGAAGCCAGAGAAAGAGCGATATTCTACTTTAATAAAGGTAGAAAATATGGTTTACTAAATAAAGATACTGCCTTGTTGGCCTTAAGCACCAAAAACATAGGCAACGAATTTGCGAGTCTTGAAATGTTTGATAGTGCCTTTGTTTATTACGATAATGCGTATGAATACTTTAAGGCTATTGATGATTCTAACTCAATGGCGAGAGTCTATCTAAGTTATAGTGAAATTGCGTTGATTCGTGAGAATTATGATATTGCGTTAACATATGCCGAAACAGGGTTAAGTATTTATCCGAAGGTAAATTCTGTAAAACGCCTAAAGGTTGGCTTATTGATTAAATTGGCAAGTTCAGAGTTCTTTCTTTCTAAAAATGGCGATAGAAACTATTGGAACAACGCACGAATCCATGCAGAAGAGGCATTAGCCTTAGCAAAAGAAACAGCACTACTTGGGTACGAAGGAGAGTTGTCTGAGTTGCTATTTGAAATCCATCGAGAACTAGGACAGTTTAAAAAAGCAACCTACTATGCTGGTGAACTTAGTACAATTAACGACTCGTTAAATCGTGCAGAGAGAATCAAATATTTGTCTGAACAACAAATTCGCTTTGAAGCAGAAAAGAAAGAGTTAATGATTCAATCATTGAATCGCGAGAATGAACTGAAAACTGCGAGTTTGGCCAAAAGTGAAGAATTAAGATCTACTCAAAAAGTAATCATATGGTTACTCGTTGGAGGGATCGTAATTTTTGCTGGACTTATCATTGGAATATTCAGATTGTACAAACAACGTACAAGCTACGCTTCGAGATTAGAAGAGCAAAATAAACTCATATCAAATCAAAAAGAAGAGAAAGAAGTACTCCTTAAAGAGATTCACCATCGCGTTAAGAACAACCTTCAAGTGGTGATAGCACTATTAGAATTACAGGATTCTGCTTTGAAAGACAAACAGTTTTCAGAAGCAGTGAAAATGAGCCAACAACGTGTTCGTTCTATGGCACTTATTCATGAACTGCTGTATAAAAACGAAGATGTAGGTAAGTTTAATTTCTCAGATTATATCCAAAATCTCCTCAAACAAGTAAGAAATTCATACGCGAATCGAGATACATTGGAATATACGCTAGAGTTTGAAAAAAATCTTCAATTCGATTTGGATACAGCCATTCCACTAGGGTTAATAATTACCGAATTGTTTACTAATGCAGCAAAGTATGGTGCAGGCAGTGATGGATTGACCAAAGTATCTGTTTCGTGTAAGAAGATACCAGAAGGTAGGTGTTTATTAACGGTTAGAGATACAGGTCAAGGTTTACCTACAGATTTTGAACTGTCAAAATCTAAAAGTTTGGGAGTACGATTGGTTCATAAACTGGCAAAGCAATTAAAGGGAACAGTAGATTACCATTTCGATAAAGGAGCTGTATTTTCCATTACCTTTACGCATGATTAATAGTTATGAGTAACCAAGCGCATAAAGTACTGGTAGTAGAAGATGAGATGATTATTGCAATGAGTCTGTCTGATACATTAGAAGAACTTGGTTACCAGGTGCTGGGTACGTGCGATTCTTTTGAAGAGACGATTCAAGTTTTAGAGCAAGAATTGCCAGATGTAGCGTTGGTAGATATTAAACTGAAAGGAGATAAAACAGGAATCGACATTGGTAAAGTTATCAACGAACGGTTTCAAATTCCTTTCATCTTTCTTACATCAAACTCAGACAAAGCAACCATAGACCAAGCCAAATCTACTGTGCCTGCTTCTTATCTGCTTAAGCCATTTGAAGCAGACGAATTATATGCAGCCATTGAAGTGGCCATAGAGCAGGGTAAGAACACTTCTACTCAAAAGAACTCAGCTTTACAAGATGCTCTTTTTGTTCGAAAGAGCCAATTGCTCCACAGAGTTGCGTATTCTGATATCGTTTATTTAAAAAGCGACCATGTATACGTAGAACTCTATACAAAAAACAAACAAAAGCATGTGCTAAGAGGAAGTCTTTCCCAGTTTTTAACGTCATTACCTCAGTCTTTTTTTCGCACTCACCGCAGTTATGCAGTCAACCTAGATTATCTGGAAGCCATCAATTCTCTTTATATAATAGCCAATGGCGAGCAGATTCCTATTGGTAAAACATACAGAGGAGTATTACTAGATCAGGTAAGAGTAGAGTAGTGCATTGTTCGTAACATATTTCGTATCGTTCAGAACATTCTTTAGACTTAACTCAACAGATTAAGGGTATTTCGTAGCACAATTCTAAAATCTGTTAGTGTTATGCTTCGAAGTAGGCTTTTACTATTATTCACTATACTAGTGAGTTCATTGCTAACCCAAAGGCTACAGGCTCAAACCTTAGCCAACCCCTACATTGTAACAACATTTCCAACAACAATTTCTAACATTAGCACGGCTGGTGGAGAAACAGCCGTTGGTATGCAAGGACAGTGTAATGCGCTACCGTGTTGTTCTGTAAATGTGTTTAAGGTAACACTGCCAGCAAATGGAGTGTTGCGTGTAGAAATGAACGGTTTTACTCCTCTATCGGGTAGTATCATTGCCTATTACCCTACAGTAGCTAATCCAACATCGTATTCAGATATAGCCTTTGTTTCTAGCTCTCCCGGAAATTTTTGTGGTTTCAGAGATACTTTGCAGCTTGGTAGAGCCTATCAGGGGTGGGATAACACACCATATGGGCAGGTTCCTACTACATTATCGGGTCTTACTACTGTCTACGATTTCAATTCTCCTTACCCTTCAGTAGGTTACTTTCCAGCTGGAGATTACTATTTGTTGGTTTTTAATGAGAATCAACAGACAAGTCAAGGAGTAGGTTCTACCGTTGATTTAACTTTTGAATTTGTTGAAGCATGCGCGCCTTTAACTACTCCTGCTTCTGTTCAGTTTAATACTCTTGAACCAAACGGAGGAAAAGACACAATCGGTTTTTACGTAAAGAACGATCGTACAGAAGATGTTACAATAGATCTAGCAAATACTACAATTACAGGTGGAAATTCGGCAGATTTCTCAATTATTACCAACCCAGCTTCATCTTTAGTAGTAGGAGATTCAACTTTGGTAGAGATTGAATTTGCTCCTTCAGCGTCTGGAACAAGAACTTCAACGTTTGAGGTGGCATTTAGTGATGTTAGTTGTTCAGCTACCTCAAATGTTACCCTTCAAGGTGCTGGTTCAGAAGCCGAAATTGGAATATCTGGTAACGGAATAAGCATAACCAATAACGATTTTACTCCTTCAGCGAATAATTTCACCAATATGGGGGTAATTATTACCAATACAGGATCCCTTACTCAAACCTACCAAATCACCAATACGGGCACAGATACATTAGAGTTTACCAATAACCCAGTTGTTGCACTAAGTGGAAACAGTCAGTTTGCAGTAACTAGTCAACCATCAGCAACTGTATTGCCAGGAGCGTCCACGTCTTTTGACGTAACATTTACACCAACAACAGATGGAACAGTACTAACAGATGTTTCTATTGCAAGCAACGATTTAGATGAGTCAACTTTTATGTTCCGTTTAGAAGCAACAGGGGCAGAAAGAAACGGGTTGCATTTTGATGGATCTAATGATTATGTAAACATCAATAGCGTGGCAGATGACGTGGTAGGTGTTTCTGCATTTACGGTTGAATCTTGGATAAAAGCAGCCCCTACTCAAACAGGTAATGACCATATCTTGGCTGCCAATACCAGTGGATCTGGAACTAAGTTCTTGTTCAGATTAGATGATGGTATTCTAGATTTTTATGATGGTTCAACTGCTTTCGAAGCAGGCCCTGATTTACGAGACGATCAATGGCATCATGTTGCTGCTACTTACAATAATGGAACATTAAAACTATACGTTGATGGCATCAACCATGGAACATTTAATGCTGCAACAATCACCTTTGCAACTAGCAACAGATGGAGTTTAGGGCAAGAATATGATGGGAACTCAAGAAGTGAATATTTCAAAGGAGCATTAAATGATGTGCGAGTTTGGAAAGTTGCTAGAACAGATCAACAAATTGCAGATGATCGTTATTGCGAAATTCAATCACCAGCAATACAATCAGATTTAGTAGCCTATTACACCTTCAATCAAGGGGTGTCAAACGGAACAAACACAACCATTACTTCGGTTAATGATGCATCAAGTTTTAGTAATCATGGTACACCAACAAACTTTGCGCTAACAGGAACCACTTCTAATTTCGTATCTGCTACCAATGTAGGAGTAAACTGTAATTCTGTGTCGGTTGAAGTGTGTGATGCGAATAACTATACAGTTCCTGGCGGAAAAACATACAGCGCTTCTGGTGTATACATCGATACATTGGCAGGTAGTACAGGCGATAGTATTGTTTTTACAGATCTTATAATCAACTATTATCAAGTTGCACAAACTGTATTGGTCGATACTACAGTTTGCGATACCTTAAGAACAAATGCAAAAACAGAATATACGCCATTTGCCACCTTTGAAAAATCGGAGAATAATTGGGTAGAGATTAATGGTGTTGTAGGAGATCTAGTAAACACCAACCGCTCTATCTTTTTGTGGATGAAGGCTGCCGGCCAAGTATCAGGTGATAACCAAATATTAGTGGGTATAAACTCATCGGGTACTGCAACCGTCACAAACATGATGATAAGATCCGATGAAAAATTAGATTTATATGATGGGTCAAATTATCAAACTACAAATACAGTTGTTACAGATGGAGTTTGGCACCATGTAGGTTATACCTATGATGAGGCAAGTAATAAAACCACAACGTATATAGATGGAATAGAAGTAGACTCTTATACGAATGGGCAATCTATTAGTGCTACAAGTAGAATCTCTCTAGGGCAAGAGTTTGATGGATCTACACCTAGTGAGTTCTTTGATGGCCACATGGCAGAGGTAACCTTCTGGAATGAAGTACTCGATTCAGCAGATAT
>DIYR01000013.1 GCA_002429085.1 Flavobacteriales bacterium UBA6049 | reverse complement strand
GCTTCAGCAACAAACCAAGCATCAATAGCATGGACAACAAGTGGAGATGGTACGTTTAATAATGCTACAATAGCAAACCCAGTTTACACGCCAGGAGCGAATGATATTGCAACTGGAACAGTTACGTTGACAATGACAGCCGCAGGAAACGGTTCATGTAGTGATGCAACTGATGCAATGGTATTGACTATCACACCAGCAGCTACGGCAGATGCAGGTTCGGATGAGACTATTTGTGAGGGAGATGACCTCGATCTTTCAGCATCAGGTAGCGTGCCTACAGCAAGTAACAATGGAGGCTTAACTTGGACAACATCAGGAACAGGAACATTTAATAACGCAAATGCTTTAACTCCTATATATACTCCAAGTGCTGCAGATGTAACTGCGGGAACTGTTACACTAACATTAACTGCAACTGGAAATGGTTCTTGTAGCGATGCTGTTGATGCAATAACATTGACAATCAATGCTAAGCCAACAACATCACCAATATTCCATAACTAAAAACAAGAACTAGCAAGTAGGCATGAAACTACTGCTTCGCATATATCTCTTGGTATTTTGTGGGTTGAGCATATCATATGCTCAACCCATAGATACCTTGTGTGCTGTTAATCCAGTAAATACTTATCGTGTATCTGGATGGCCTGGCAGCACCTATAGCTGGGAGGTTGTTGGAGGGCAGTTTTTGTCTGCAAATGGATCTGATTCAATCAGGATTCAATGGAATGCTAGCCCAGGTACTTATACACTTCGTGTTCAAGAAATTGCAACAACAGGTTGTGTTGGCGACTTGATGGAGGCAGAAGTTTTGATCATAGACCCACCAAGATTAGAGGTTTTTGGACCACAGAATATTTGTGAAGGAGAGGTTGCTGAAATTTATGCCGCTGGAGGAATCGACTATGTGTGGAGCAATGGTGATGTAGGAGATACCATTCAAGTTGTAGCTGGCTTTACAGAAGACTTTATTGTTACAAGTGATACGAAGTGTGGATTTGATCAAGCCTCATTTACCCTAAACGTAAAACCTACACCAGAGGTAGAAGCTGTTCCGTTAGGTGAAGAATATGTATGCCCAGGCGAAACGGTTGAAATAACAGCCTTTGGAAATGCAGAGCGTTATGATTGGATTGGTTTAGGAGCTCGTCAAACAGTCGTTGTAGATAAACCCGGAGAGTACGCGGTTTTGGCCACTTTAAATAGGTGTACAGCAACAGATACAATTGTGATAGATGAGTGTAGAAGAATCATAGTTTACAACACCTTTTCTCCAGATGGAGATGGTGTGAACGATTTCTTTGAAATTGACAAGATTGAATTCTATCCAAATGCCCGAATTGAAATTTATAATAGATGGGGCGACCAAGTATATGCCTCTCAAGGAAACTATACCCCTTGGGATGGTAATTGGCAAGGAAATCAGCTTCCAGTAAGTAGTTACTATTACGTAATTGATCTGGGAGACGGGAGTGAAGCAGTTAGTGGATACTTAAACCTCATTAGAAAATGAGAAAACTGTTACTCATAGCAATTGGCTTTCTTCTGAGCTTAACAGGTTTTACTCAACAGGTATATATGTTTAGTAATTATACCAATAACCAATATGTACTAAATCCCGCAGCATCAGGAATGTATGACTATGTGCAATGGAATACTTCTTATCGTAAGCAATGGTCTGGAATTGATGGAGCTCCTACAAGTATGTATACCAGCTTTAATATGGCGATTAATAAGCAGAAAAATAGGCACTTCCGATCTAAAGATGCGCGCCATTTTTACTATAAACACAACAAGCACAAGTTACATCACGGCATAGGTGCACTGGTAAGTCAAGATGAATTTGGAGCCTTCCAAAAAACAAGAATACAAGCAAGCTATGGAGTTCATGTTCCACTCTTCGGTCCTTATAGAATTTCATTCGCTACCAGAATAGGAATGGGGAATACGGCATTAGATCCTGGAAAAGTAACCCTGAAAGACGCGTCAGATCCAACCTATACATTTTACCTAGCAGATAATAATAAGAAGGTTTCTTTCGATGCAGATTTTGGCTTGTGGTTTTATTCAGATAAATGGTATGCAGGTTACTCAGCATTACAGGTAGTTCCAAATGGCTACACACCCGCAGATGTAAGCAAAGATGGAATGCAATTATCGCATCACCATGTAACAGGGGGTTACCACATAATAGTAATGAGAGACCGTGATTATGATGATCTTGAATCGCGAAATATAGTGGTTACTCCATCTGCTATGTTTAGATATAGACCAGGCACACCAATTAATGTTGATTTGAGTGCGCAAGTACATTTTGAACAGCGCGGTCGCCTGGGCTTTAGCTGGCGAATGGATAATGCCATGGCCATATGGGCAGGAGTTGATCTTGGACATAAGATGGCCATTATGTATGCGTATGATATTCCAACTAATACCCTGAGTACCATTCAAACAGGCTCTCATGAGTTTAGTATAACCATTAATTTATTCAATGGAAAAGTGGGCTCAGGTAGAACCCGTTTTTAACTCATCGTAACAATTACGTAACATTAGTTAATCGACTCTTCTATGATAAAAAGTGACTTTTGTCGCACCTTCAATACCCAAAGCATGCTCGTTATGAAATACCTTACAAAAACGGCCTGCCTTTTACCCTTGTTTATTGGTTTATTTTTATTGTCATTAAAAACAACACAGGCACAAAATCATTTTGTAGAGAGCTTCGAGACACCATCTTCTTCTTGGAGTAGCTACACCACAGGTACTGTAACTTTTCCTAGTGGTGATTGGGATTTCACCTCAGTTTTTGATGAAAGTGCAGGTGATTCTTTTGATGGGAGCGATGCGTGTAGGATAAATGATGATGTTTCGAATGCAAACATTACTACACCATCTGTAGATGGTGTAGGAACAGTTTCGTTTTATTATCACCGCCCTTTTAGTGGTTCAGGTACTTTTGAGCTTCAGAAATCTGTGAATGGAGGTTCTTGGACAACATTAGATAATGTAAATTTTAACAGTGTTACGAGTCCTACTTTTTATAGTTACGATGTTGATGATTCAAGCAATAACATAAGAATCAGAATAGTTAATGATGATAATTCTGCGCATTTGACTATTGATTTGTTTACGATGGGGGAGGCAGCACCTTCAAACACCAACGATACTGATACAGAGATTTATGAAACAGGAAGTCCTGTAGCAGGTGCAACAATTACGGCTGCAAACGCTACTACTTCAGGTAGTGCTGTTGATGTGTTCAATTTCACTATTGAGGATCAAGGATCTGGAGATGGGTTATCTACTAACGTTACTGAAATTGTGGTGAAACCAGCAACAAATAATACTGCAGATTGGACAGATCATATTCAAGGAATTGTATTGGATGATGGGTCTAATTTCATTACACCTGCCTCTAGTCCTACGATCACCGATACCGAAATCACCATTCCTATTACTTCTGGAGATATAGAAGTTGCAGATGGAAGCTCTGTAGATGTAACAATAGCAGTATACTTAAATACAAGTAACATTGTAGATGGTGCGGTACTAGCGTTTGAAATTCCTGCTTCGGGCTTCGATTTTACTTCTGACGCAGCTGGTTCCGGATTCACGAATTCATTGTTGTTAGGTGCAGTTACAGGGAATGATTTTACAATAGATGTAAATGCTACTCAATTACAGTTCACTACACAACCAGTTAACTCATCTGTTTCAGCAGTAATTGCTCAAGTTGATGTAGCCTACACAGATGTTAATGGCAATGTGGATACAGATTATGATGGAAGTGGTTTTGATATTCAATTGACATCTACTGGTACTTTTGATGGAAGCGCTACAACTACCGTTCAAGCCAATAATGGGGTAGCAGCATTTGATAATTTAATCTTTAGTGCTACGGGTACTGGCCTTACTTTAACAGCAACAGATCAAAGTGGTTTTGGAATTGGTTCTGTTGTGAGTAATACATTTGATGTATCGATCAGCCCTGTAGAAATTGTAAAGCAAAGCTTTGAAGGAAGTGGTTGGTCTTATACTGAATCGCCATCCGCTTACTCTGGGTCAGATGTATGGGATATCGCGACCGCTAGAAATAGTTTGAGCCCAACAGATGGTTCAAATTTTTGGTTCATTACAGACATTGTTAATGGTTCTGGAGGAACTTCGGGTGGAGTATATAGCACATTGACTTTCTCAAGTCAAAATATTAGCGGATACTCATCTGTTGAAATATCTTTTGATTATGGAGTGAACGGCTGGGATTCTGGGGATGACATGGCCTATGAAGTTTTCGAGGATGGTGTGAGCACTGGAGAGGTTAAATTTGTAGATGGGAGTAGTAACTTGACTACTAGTAATACAGTTACAGTTTCTATTTCTGGATCAGCTAGTAGTTGTTACATAGTTTTAAAAGCAGTGCAGAATGGGGGAGATTATGGTTTCTTTGATAACGTTATCCTCTCTGGAATCCCTCCTACAGCAAGTACTTTCACGTATAATGGAAGTTGGTCTCCATCCAATCCGGTAACAGCACCAGCAACTTCATTTGACGATATTGAAGTTGTTAGTGGTACAGTTACAATCGCGGATAATTTGACTGGTAATAATCTATCAGTTTCCAATGGTGCAACTCTCACAATATCTAGCAATACATTTACCATTGCAGGAGACATCACCAACAACGGAACTATTAACGTTTCTAATGGAGCTTCTCTATTACAAACAACAACTACAGATAACAACAGCGGTTCAGGAACATACAATGTAACGCGTAGTACAGGAACGTTATCTAACGATACATGGTATCAATATTGGTCTTCTCCAGTAACTGGTGAAACGATGGGAGATGCGTTTACTGGTTCTAATGCAAACGATTTTTACTCATTTGATGGTAGTTGGTCTTCAGAAACATCTGGAACAACTATGACGCCAGGTGTTGGGTACGCTACAACAGGTACCATCGGAATTTCGGGAACTTCGGAGAATAGAACTTTTTCGGGATCAGTAAACAATGGAAACGTTACAGTTAATTCCTCAGTAAGTAATGCGGCATATACATTAGTTGGTAATCCATACCCTAGTGCTTTGTCTGCTTCTACATTCTTAACTGATAATTCAGGTCAAATAGAAGGTACACTTTGGTTCTGGGATCATCATACCAATGAATCAGGTGGAGACAATGATGCAGGAGATTATGCTACATGGAATGGTAGTGGAGGTGCCGGAAATAGCGGTGATGCTCCTACTGGAAACATTGGAACAGCTCAAGGGTTCTTTGTACAGGCAGCTACAGGAACTCCAACTATAAGCTTTAATAATGCTCAAAGAATCTCTGGAAATAACGACAAATTCTACAAAACAAGCAATACAGAGCAACGCAAGCGTGCATGGTTGACATTAACGAATGAAAACAATGATGTGAACCAAATTCTTGTGGCATTCTTACCACAGGCTACAAATGGCTATGATGATTTTTATGATGGTAAAAAATTCAAAGCACATCCTAGGTTAGCATTCTACTCATTGATCAATGATGAGGAACTTGCTATTCAAGGTTTACCGTGGTTAAGCTTGAATAAGAGCAAAGAAATTCCATTGGGAGTTGATGCTTGGGTAACCGGAGACATGACTATTGCTTTAGATTCATTGGGGAATTGGCCAAATAACTATAGCATTTCATTAGAAGATAGATTGATGGGCACATCAGTAAATTTAAAAGATGTTTCAACTTACTCGTTTACAATAGACTCTGTAGGAACTATTCAGAATAGATTCTACTTACACGTAAGCAATGTAGTTAGTGAAGGAGGATCTATTGAGAATCCGTCAGAGATTGGAAATGAAGAAGGAGCAGATAACAACAACCCAACAGGAACAGAAGAGCTACAAGCTAATCAGTTAACTATTTTCCGTTCTGGAGAAGAATTGGTTGTTAGTTCAGATTTATCACAAGTAGATCAAATTACAGTATTCGATGTTAGTGGAAGAGTAGTATTCGATAAAGCACTTACTTCAAATATGGTGCGTATTCCTTGGAGTGCGAAAGGATTGTTCATTGTATCGGTTCAAACCGCAGATGGTAAACAACATACAGCAAAAGTTAATTTCTAAACCCTAAATATCTTTAATAAGGATGAAGCGACTCCTAATCGTTTTATCCTTAAACCTTACCTCATTAGTTGCATTTAGTGCTCCACCTCCTCCTCCAGGGAGTAATAACGCTACGCCAATAGATGAACCAATTTTAGTAATGTTGGTTCTTGGAGTAGCTCTAGGAGTTTGGGCATTTAAAAAACTGGGTTACAAGCAAACTACTTAATAGGTAGTATTGGAAATCATTTAGTATGCAAGCCTCACAGAAAACACTGTGAGGCTTTTTTAGATTAATGTGGGAAATACATAAATATCTAGTGTATCCTTCTATTTGTAATTTCTAGTGAAACAGAGATTATGTACTTAAGAGGAAAGTATATACGTACAAGAGTTCATTCAGTCAGTGATAAGCCCGCAGTAGCCGAAAGTGCGTGTTTTCTTTGAAAACACAGGCATGTAGGCGTGACAAGTGGCTGTTGCGCAGCAATCACCTCTGAATTAACTTGACTTTTTTTGCTTCTTTTTTGCGTCACGGCAAAAAGAGAAGAGAAAAACAGGGCTAAAATCCTACACTATTCTGAAACAGTGTCTTTTTTGTTGCTGTCATCTCATCTAATGACTGTTAAGAGATAATTATATTTAATTAACAACTAGCTATATATGGTGAGGGTGTTGGGTTAAATAGCGATATTTAAAACAGGATCCGAAAAAGTCAAAATTTGCCATGAGAATAACAGCTAAACTAAGCATAGCCTACCTGCTTGTTGCTTTAAGTTTACTAACAACAGTTTCCTTTGCTCAGTTAAGTACTGGCGATATTGCTTTTGTAGCCTTCAATGCAGATGGAGATGATGATTTTGCTTTCGTTGCATTAGCGGATATTCCAGCAAATACTACCATTTATTTTACGGATAACGAACCAACAGGAGCAACATCTGTAAATACTGGTGAAGGCGTAATTTCATGGTCGCATACGAGCATTGTATCTGCTGGGGAAATCATTGTTATTAATGATGCAGATAACGCATTACCAAGTGCTAATGTGGGAGTTGCGGCAGATGGAACAGGAGCGTTTAATTTATCCAGTTCTGGAGATGCGCTTTTCGCATTTCTTGGTACAAACGACACTTCACCAACAACTTGGCTTGCTGGAATTCAAAATGGGTCTGGTAATCAAGGAGGTTCACTGTCTGCAACAGGCTTAACTTCCGGCAGCACATTTATTGATTTTTATACTTCTGGTAGCCCAGATGGAGGCTACTATAATGGAGCACGAACTGGTCAGGTAAACTTTTCTGATTATTTGAACATTATTGCAAACGCTAGTTGGGTAATTGAGAGTTCAAATGGTGAGAACATACTGCCAATCAGCACCACAGCATTTATTACTTCTCCTGCCTGTACACCTCCAACAAACCAAGCCAGTACTTTTTCTACATCAACAGTTGGAGATAATACAGCTACGGTTTCGTGGAGCAGAGGAAATGGAGATTCTGTTTTGGTAATTGCGCAAGAAGATGCAGCTGTTTCAAACGATCCAGCAAACGGAACGGTTTATTTGGCAGATGCTAATTTTGGGAATGGAAGTGCGGTTTCAACTGATCTATATGCTGTTTACAGAGGTACAGGTACTTCGGTAAACCTAACAGGGCTATCAGATACAACTACCTATCATTTGGCTTTGTATGAATTCAATGGCACAGGTATTTGTTATCGTTCTTCTGATGAATTAACGGGGTCATTTACTACAACGTGTTCAACTCCAGGAAATGTATTTGGTGTATCTGCCAGTGCCTTCTCTTCTCAAGTTTCAATAGATTGGAATTTACCGTCATGTTATAGCGAAGTAATAGTTGTAGCAAGAGCTGGAGTAGCGGTTAGCACAGCACCAACGGGAAATGGATCTGCTTACACTGCTAATGTCAATTTTGGTTCTGGAACCGATATCGGATCAAATGAATATGTGGTATATAAAGGAACAGGGCAGAGCGTAAATGTAACCGGCTTAAGTAACGGAATAACCTATCATTTTACGGTGTTTACACGAAAATCTAGTACTTGGAGTAGTGGAAATAGTACCAGTGCTAAACCTACCACAGTGCCCGACTCAGATGCTTTGTTAATCACAGCGGTATTTGACGGTCCATTATCTGGAGGAACTCCGAAGGGAATAGAATTATATGCCAGAAAAGACATTACCGACTTGTCGTATTTCGCTCTTGGAAAAGCTACAGATGGTGATGGTACTAATGATGCGGAAATACAATTAAATTCTACTTCATTAACAGCAGGCAACTATTATTATGTAGCGGCATCATCTTCAAATTTTAATACTTGGTTTGGGTTCTCACAGAATCAAACTTCTTCAGTGGCTAGTATAAACGGTAACGATGCTGTTCAGTTATTCTTTGATGCTACAAAGGCTTTTACAGGCTCAGAGGCACAAATAGATGTATTTGGTGATAAGGATACAGATGGTATTGGAGAGGCATGGGAGTTCACAGATGGATGGGCATATAGGGTATCAGGTACAGGTCCAGATGGTACAATATTCACGAGTGCTAATTGGACTTTTAGTGGGCCAGATGCATTAGACGGAGAATCTACGAATGCTTCGGCAACGAATCCTATACCTGTGGGAACTCATTTTAATTCGTATATATATGATGGTTCGTGGAGTCCATCTTCTCCTACTGGTCTGTCGGTTGGTACACGTAAGGTTATTATTCAGTCAGGTAGTGTTGGGGTATCATCGTTTGAGATTGGGGACATCGAAATAGAATCAGGATCAACGTTCAACATTAATACAGGAACGGTTACTGTAAATGGAACAATCACTAACCATGGAACGGTAAATGTGGCGAGTGGGGCAGCTATACTTCAAACTGCTAGTTCTGATGGCAATAGTGGTACAGGAACGTATAATATTACGAGATTTTCAGGAACTTTGGTAGATGATACACGCTATCAGTATTGGAGTTCTCCTACAAACAATGCTTCTATGGGGGCAGTATTCACTAGCTCTAATACTTCAGATTTTTACTTTTTCGATGAATCTACACAAGCATGGTCTACACAAGCTAGTGGAAATACAATGACCCCAGGCCGAGGATATGCTACAACGGGTAGTGTTGGTTCAACCGGATTTACTGATTCGCGCACTTTCGGTGGTACAATTAACAATGGTGCAGTTACTTTATCAACATCATCCGTTTCGAGTGGTGACATGATTTTGGTTGGAAACCCATACCCAAGTGCCATAGCTAGTTCAACTTTTGTAGCAGATAATGGTGGAATCAATGGAACGCTTTGGTTCTGGGATCATGCAACTGCACAGTCTGGAGGTAATAATGATCCTAATGACTATGCTACATGGAATGGAACTGGTGGTGCGGGATCAGGAGGTGAGGCACCAGATGACTATGTGCAAAGCTGTCAAGGTTTCTTTGTACAAGCAAGTGCATCAAATCCAACTATTACATTTGAGAATGACCAACGAGTTGCGGATAACAACACTCAATTTTTTAAGCAAACGATTGCGGAGGATAGACAACGTTTTTGGATGAGTTTATCTAATGAGTCTGGAGATGAGAATCAATTATTAATAGGACTAATTCCAAATGCAACAGATGGTTTAGATCGTATGTATGATGGTAAGAAGTTTAAGGGAAATCCTAAACTATCATTTTATTCAATGATAGATGAAGGTGCATATGCTATACAAGGGTTACCATATTTAGGAGTTGAAGAGAGTAGAATAATTCCACTAGGGTTAGATGTGTGGGAGTTGGGTAATTATACCATTACCTTAGATAGTCTCTCAAATTGGCCTCAATCACATAGTCTTTATTTGCTAGATTATCAGATGGATACTGCAATAGATTTACGCGAACAAGCATATCGAATAGAAGTTGATTCTATTGGAATATTCACCGATCGGTTCGCGGTAAGAATTAAGCAAACTATAATGATTGATGAGTCAGCAGGAGATGTATTTATAGATGAGCAACATTCTTCCGATGTATTGTTAGGATCCCAA
Source organism: Flavobacteriales bacterium UBA6049 (assembly GCA_002429085.1). Classification (GTDB taxonomy): domain Bacteria; phylum Bacteroidota; class Bacteroidia; order Flavobacteriales_G; family Salibacteraceae; genus UBA6049. Next base: position 5,103 of record DIYR01000013.1, on the reverse strand, counting down.
GGTTTGGTTGAGCAAAGCATAGCAGTATTCTGCACTGATGGAGCCATTTCAATAGTTTCTAATTCACTATTAGTAAATCAGGTCACTATATATGACGTCAAGGGAAGTATAGTTTACGACTTGTCGACAAAAAGTAAGAACTTAAAAATTCCATGGAGTAAAAGAGGTGTCTTTGTAATAATGGTTCGAACAACTTCTGGAACGACACACCAGTATAAAGTGGCGTATTAATAATCTACTAGTATATTTTCTTGTTATTTGTTGACTCTCATTTGTGGGATTTTAGAAGATGAGGCTTATAAATAGAAGAGTTTTGCGAAATTAAAGCCTTTTCTATCTTTTTTGACAGAATAATAATTTGTGTTGCCGAGCTCAGGGAGAGCTAAACAGAGGCAGGAACAAGGACTAGTAAAAATACCTAACCTTGGTAGTGTTTACTTAGTATAGAATAATCACAACTATTTAATTTGGGTAGTCATTTCAGCGCAATAGCTTTCCAGATTACCAGAATATGTTCTACATAAAACTTGCTTCTTCCATTGCAATATTTCAACTTCATGTTAAGACTTCTCTACAGTCAAGGTTCCCACTATTTAGTTTAAGAAACCCTTGTTTAGGTTTGATAGTAAGGGTTTGTACGATTTTCATTTCGTGTAGGTATAAACCTTATCCGGATCAACTAGGCTTTCTAGGATTTAGAAGATGTGTTGAGACGTACGCCTAAAAAAAGTTGTATAGAGTGTCTTTGATGACATCCCATTACCCAAATAATCTGTGACCATTGATTACCTGCATGCCTAATTTCTATTCTATGTTAAATAACTCTCCAATGAATATTACCGACTTTATAGTCATTTTTAAAAAAGCTAGAATAACTACCAACTTGTTAAGTTTTCTTATTGGTGGTTTATTCTCATTTTCAGTGTATGCTCAAACATCTCACATTGTAGATTTTGAAGTCGCAAATAATGGTTACACGGCAACAGGGGCATATGGTTCTGGCCATTCAGATTTTTTCAATAGAACCAATTATGATTTAGATAATACCACAAATGAAGATGGCTATTTCTGGGGTGCAGAGGATATGAATGTGGGTAATCGAGAATTAAACATAGATCAGATTGATGTTACAGGAGCACTTACATTCACTTTTTCGATTGATATGCTTACTAGAGGTTCGGCAGATTGGGATGCAGATGATGAGTTAATAATTTCATATTCAATTGATGGTGGCTCTTATCAGAATCTTCTATGGGTTCAAAGTGTTTCAAGTACAGATGATAATAGACCGGCAGCTATAGATACTGACTTTAACGGTGATGGTGAATGTGGAGTGGGCAACATCTTACCCGCTATGTTTGGTTCAGGAGCAGGAGGATGTACAGTTGCAGCGAGTAATTTCGAAACTTTTACAGCTACCGTTGCTATTCCTTATAATAGTTCCACACTAGACGTAAACCTTAAGTTTAATGGCTTAACAAGAGGTAATGAGGGGTTATATATTGATAATATTATCGTAGAACATGATGGAGGTAATAGTCTTCCTCCCCCTGATGTGTTCTCCTTAGTACCAAATTCTGATTCTCAGATAGATGTAACTTACGATGATAATACTAATGGAGATACTGTGGTTATTGTTTTTAATACTACAGGGAATTTTCATAACCCTGCGTCATCCCCTCCAGCTATTGGTGGAACTATTGCTGGTGGAGAAATCATTGTTAAAAACATTGGATCGGCAACTTTTAATCATACAAGTCTTTTGCCTAATACAACATATCACTATGTAGCTTACTCTTGGAATGGATCGGAGTATTCAAACCCCATTGTAATTAGCGAGAATACGGATCCTCCAGTATATAGTTCTTTTCCATATTTAGATGATTTCGAAATGATAAATAACGATTGGCTCTCCACCTCAAACAATACAACTAGTTGGGAGAGAGGAACTCCATCTGGTACAATACTAAATGTGGCAAAGTCTGGATCAAATGTTTATGGAACAGATCTAGATGATTCTTATATGGCAAATACACAGGTAGAGTTGAGGAGCGCAATTTTTAATAATACGGGTAATGCTAGTAATCTTCAGGTTTCATTTTTCCATTGGATAAATTCAGAATCCTCAAATGATGGTTTACGATTTCAGTACTCATTAAACGGTGGCTCTACTTGGAATGATCTTAATACTGGGTTTGCAGGTTGGCATAATAATGTTATTGATTTGCAATGGGACGGAACTTCTGCTTCAGGATATGCAAAAGCACTGGCTGAAGTGCCTGGAAGTGCGAACAATAGTAGTGTGCAGTTTCAGTTTATTTTTGAGTCGAATGCGTTGAATGAAGAAGAGGGAGTATTGATCGATGATTTTGAAGTTTCTCGTTTGGTTGTGGAGCCAGTTTCTGGGTTTGTAGCAAGTGTCAAAGGGATGTCTCAAATTGATTTGACATGGACATTGAACGGAAGTGGAGATGATGTAGTTCTAGCAAGAAATACTACGAATTCATTTGGTGCTTTAGTGTCTGGAAACTCATATAGCGTTGGTGATGTAATAGGTACTGCTGAAGTAGTATATGTTGGAAATGGCTTGTCTTACTCAGAGACGTGTTTAGATGGTGATCAAGAATACTTCTATGAGATTTATTCTACTAACTCTAGCTCTGTGTATTCCAGTGGTTTAAATGGATACGGAACTACCCAGACAAAACAATTTATTTCAGGAGGTGGAGGGGCTTTTTCAGACCTTATTATTTCTGAATATGTAGAAGGATCCGGTAATAACGAGTATTTAGAGATATATAATGGAACAGGAACTACGATAGATTTATCAGGATATTCAATTAAGAGATATTTGAATGGAAATACCTCTGGTAGTTCAAGTTCACTGAGTGGTACTCTTGCGGATGGTCAAGTTGTTGTTCTCAGGCATAATCACGCATCTATTTACGGAGGTACCACTACTCAATCGAATGGTTGTTATTTCAACGGAAATGATGTGTTAGAATTATTAAATGGTTCAACTGTTATCGATGCGATTGGAATAATCGGAGATGCTACAAATTTTGCACAGGACGTCACGTTGGTAAGAAAAGCTTCTATTTGCGGTGGAAATGGATCATATGATTCTGGAGAGTGGGATTCTTATTCTCAAAATACGGTTGCGTATTTAGGTTCTCATTCTACAACATGTTCAACCTCCGAGCTTGCTCAAAGCTATACAACGAGTGCTGGGAGTTGGAGTACAACTGGAAATTGGTTGGATGGTCAGATTCCTTTAAGTGAGGATGATGTTGCCATAAAGAATAACGTAACTATAGATGGTAATTATACTTGCGATACTATAGTTATTAATGAAGGAGCTACGTTAATTATTAGTGCTGGTAATACATTGACAGTTGATGGTATTCTTGTAAACAGGGGGATAGTAATTGTTCAGGATGAAGCCTCAATTGTTCAGACTAGTATTGTAAATGCTAACTGTGGGAGTGACTTTCAGGTAACACGTAACTCTGGAACGTTATCTAACGATACATGGTACCAGTATTGGTCTTCACCAGTTTCTGGTGAAACGATGGGCGATGTGTTTACAGGTTCTAACACGAATGATTTTTACTCGTTTGATGGTAGTTGGACATCAGAGGGCAGTGGAACAACCATGACTCCAGGAGCTGGGTATGCTACAACAGGTACAATTGGAATTACTGGATCATCAGAAAATAGAACCTTTTCAGGATCAATAAACAATGGAAACGTTACAGTGAATTCTTCAGTGTCTGCTGCTGGATTTACTTTAGTAGGTAACCCATATCCAAGCGCTTTATCAGCAGCTAAATTCTTAACAGATAATTCAGGACAAATTGAAGGAACACTTTGGTTCTGGGATCATCATACCAACGAGTCAGGAGGAAACAACGATGCTGGAGATTATGCTACATGGAATGGTAGTGGTGGTGCAGGAAATAGTGGAGATGCTCCAAATGGTAACATTGGAACAGCTCAAGGGTTCTTTGTGCAAGCAGCTACGGGAAGCCCTGATGTAGAGTTTAATAATGCACAAAGAATCTCTGGAAATAATGACAAGTTTTATAAGACAAACAATACAGAGCAACGCAAGCGTGCTTGGTTTACATTAACAAATGAAAACAATGATGTGAACCAGATCCTTGTTGCATTCTTACCACAAGCTACTGATGGCTATGATGATTTTTACGATGGTAAAAAGTTCAAAGCACATCCAAGATTGGCGTTTTATTCAATGATAAATGATGAAGAGTTTGCAATCCAAGGTTTACCATGGTTAGGATTGAACAAGAGTAAAGAAATTCCATTAGGAGTTGATGCTTGGGTAACAGGAAACATGACGATTGCATTAGATTCATTGGCTAACTGGCCAACTAACTATAGCATTACTCTAGAAGATAGATTAATGGGAACCACAGTAAGTTTAGAAGATGCTTCAGATTACTCGTTCACAATAGATTCTGTTGGTACTATTCAAGATAGATTCTACTTACATGTGAGTAACGTAATTAATGGTGGAGGTTCAATTGAGAACCCATCAGATAAAGGAAGTGAAGAAGAGGATAATCCAACTGGTGTAGAAGAACTACAAGAAAATCAATTGGTTGTTTTCCGTTCAGGAGAAGAATTGGTGATTAGTTCTGATTTGTCACAATTAGATCAAATCACAGTGTTTGATGTTAGTGGAAGAGTAGTGTATGATAAAACACTTACATCAAACATGGTTCGAATTCCTTGGAACTCTAATGGGGTGTTTATTGTATCTATTACTACCGTAGATGGTGAAAAACATAATTCCAAAGTCAATTTTTACTAAAATGGAGACTGACTGAAGTACATGAATAAACTCAAAACAATCCGTGGTAATAAGTTCAAAGTATAGGTGATTATTTCGTGTTTGTAGATGCTGAAAAGTGCATTACACAGAAGACGAAATTAGTTTTCTGATTGCCTTGTATTTCAATGATTAAATTCTGCGCTTTATTACTCTAATATTACCTCTTATGGCTTGTAAGTTATTTTAGCTATATCCATCGTAATTCTTTGACGCATATTTGTATCAACCAAAAAGGGGTAGAAGGT
>DIYR01000028.1 GCA_002429085.1 Flavobacteriales bacterium UBA6049 | reverse complement strand
CATCTATGAGTGCCACGCGCAAGGCTGGCTCAATCTTTAATTAGTTCCCTAAGCTAATTATGCGATTACCCCATAGCTAATGAGGTCTTGGTTTTAGTTGAGTTCTGAGGTAGCACTAGTATTGGTGTCTGTAAACACTTATGAGGTCATTATCTGTTCTGGTGTGCCCGTTGTGTATCGTTTTTACTTCCAGTAGAGCGGTATTCCTAGTGTGGGTTAATAACTAAAACTTATCAACTAGAAAGAAAAAGCCCGCAGATAAATGCACGGACTTGGTTTTACATTGTTGTTGCGTGGACTAAAAGTCTGCGCTAGCGAGGAGAGGGGTTTAGACTCCAAAAATATAACTCGCGAATTTTTCAAATTTTGAATCATTCAAAATTTCTAGAGCCGAAGCATGTAGTTTGATCATTTTGGTTTGATCTCTAGGTTCAGAATGTGCTTTGAATAATATGGAGAAAATCTCAAAAAAAATAGATTCATTTGGAGCACAATACATGTCAATTTCATTGGTGTCTAAATCAACAAGAAATATTTCATTAGAGTCATTATCCAATACATAGCACATGTTGTAATTTGGATATTCGGCAAATGATATCCAGTTGATATTTACATTGTTTTGGAGTATTTTGTCATATGGAACAAAGCTTTTGTGACGCCCTCTTTCTGGAAAATTAAATTTGAATAGTAAATCTTTAATAGTCTTATAATTTTTATTAACTATTTCTGTAATGAGGTATTCTGTTTCTGAGTATAGATCTTTGTAGCGGTACGTCAAGTACCCATTGAAAGACTCTATAAATTGATTGACTTTATTTTTCAAAGTTATTTACTTGGCGTGTTTCTTTGTGTAAAACTATAACAAATTGAACTTCAATTGATAATAAGAATAGGTTAGAGCTTTAGTAGGCTGAGAATTCCTATCTTCAAAAGGCTTGGGTTTACAGCGTTAATGCTTGGACTATAAGCTTGCGGAAATTGCTGGGAATTACGACATAGCGACTTTTTGATACCATTCTTCAAATCCATCAACAGCAGTTCTTGTTGGATGATCCAAATACCAATTCTCATAGCTTATGTCATTGTTGAATTTACCCGTTTTAGGTTCATAGGTTATTTTCATAAGTGTTGGAACTTCTCGATTGAATGTTTCAAATAATCTCAAAATTCCCTCTGATATATCTAGACCTGATTTAAACAGCTCTTTGACTTGCTCTTTAGTGACAGCATAATTTGTGCAAAATGTTGAGTTTTTAAGATTAACTCTGGTCATTTCATTGTCTATCAAATAGAAGAGGTTGAAAAACACGGATCTTCCTTCAAGTGACACATAAATATAAATGTGCTCAATATGTGCAATATCGTTATTGACTAATTCAAAGGCTTCCTCAACTAACTGAGTAAATAGTTCTTGGAATTGGTAATCGAACTCTGTAGTCATAGCTTACATTAGTTTCAAATTCTTTGTGTGTCAAACTGATTATAAATAATCATGGTAGATGGGTTGGTTTTCAGTTTGTTAGTGTGGTGATTTTTCGTATTTTGGAATATGAGATAACATTACTTTGGAAAAGTAATTTGCAACCTGATTAATTGTTACATTTTCTTCTTTGTAATATATAACACCTCTCTCCTGATCAATTATGTTATACCTAAACCCTTTTTGAACTGCCCAGATACCATCTTGACTGGGTGGATTATGAACTATGTGTTTTTTCAATTTACCAGATGCAATCAAATGTGATGATAAATCTTCTACAGATAAAAAAATGTAATGATCTAAAAGTTCATAAGTCCATTCATTATAAGGAGTTAGCTGTGCTATTTTATGGTAGTCAGTTCTTGCCACCATCTCTAATTGCTCACTAACTGGGAATCTTGGAAACCCCAAGTTTTTATGCTCTTCCAGTATTTTCCTTTTTCTGCTTTTAAATACCATGATTTCAAGTTAGTGATGGCTAATTGCTTACTATGTGATTTCCTCAAGACTAATGTGGCTCATTAATTACAATAGATGGAAAGCTTACATATGACCAAATATTCTCGTTTGGTTAGTATGGTTAAAACTACTTAAGTGTCATTTGGGAAATTGTTCTTATCAATTTAAATGTGTTGAAGGTGTATCTTAAAGAAATCCATTAAAGTTCCGACATTTACAAATCCTTTTTCAGGTTCTACTTCGGTGAAATAAAAAACTTCTGGGTTGATTGATTTGTCGCACACAAAGAATGCCATTTGATACCCCTGGTGCATCCAAAATACAAACGAGTTTTTAGGAAGAGGATTATTGATGTTATTTTCTTTGAGAAGAGAGGGTGCTTCATCATTAATTATATCAATTTCATCGTAGAAAGCAGAGCTGCCAAGCATATATTTATCAGCACTTTTCCCCATCTTGAGAAGAAATTGGATATAATAATCAGGCAGTTTTAGATTATACTTTTCCTCAATGCGGTCAATTTCTTTTTCTGTTAACGGAATGAGTTTTTGCTTTTTTTGTCTTAAAAATGACTCTAGGTCTTTTGGATTTTTGATTTCCATTTTTATGATATCTGTGTGCCAATTAGGGTTTAATACAAACACTCGTTTTAGTTGTGATCTGGTAGCAACTAAATCTAGAAAACAAAAGCACTATCTAAAAAGATATGTAGTACGCTGCTGTTGTGTGAACTAAGAACTTGCATGAGTTATGTGCATTATATTAAATACTTAATGTTTCTATTAGAGCTGTAGGTAGAGCTCTTGCAAAAGGACTCTTTTCAAGTAAATCTGGAGCTACCACAGTATACATTAGCATTGAGTTACAAACTAATTTTGCCTCATAATCTTCTGGAGGGGAAATTAAAGAAGTAGATTTAACTTCTTTTTGAACAAGAATGTCAAATTCTAGACCATTTCGCTTAGTAACTAATAACTGAACATGTTCTCCCTCATTGTACGGAACATCTTCGTTGAAAAACTTCTCATGTTCCTCTTGATTCGAACAAAACAAGAATTCAAATGAGTGTTCTTTATTTTGATCAGTTAGGACAAACAATGAGTCTGGGTAATAACGTTTTAGCTTTTCTAATACAAGACTAAGTATATCATTAGAGAAATGGTGAGCATATATCACGTAATCAGCACCTGAAATCATAGGGTTAATATTGTTTTTTGAACCAAACGATGTCTTAAGTATGAAATTATTAAACTAAAATACATTGTAGTGATTATATTATTGTTGCATGGACAGAAGCCCGCGTTAACGGAGACATTAATTCTCCTAAGTAATATCCCAGTAGTTTTTGGAAAAAACTATCAAGGTTTGAATTTCATCTTTTCCGAAAATTTTATTTACTCCAAAACCTAAATCAAGGTAAGTAATACCAATTTCTTCTTCTACTTCCTTTATAGAAGAACGACCGTCATAAATCCCTCTTAATTCAGAGTACTTAAATTTCATCAAGTCTGTACCCTCAGAATTCAATGAAGTACCTTGATTAAAGATTAATGCATTACATCTATTATTTATATCATATTCTATAAATACTCCTGTTTTGGGAAAATAGTCTGTTGTATTTTCTGTAAACTCATTTTCCTTATAAGTTGTACATTCAGAGTTGATTTTATGTCTTACGACTTCTCTTTCATCACCAAATAAAATAATACCTACTCCTATAAAAGGTTTGAAACTTGATATTTCTTTCATAATTGTAATTAGTCACTGAAACATTTCTTGGTCAATATAATTTTGACGAGCTTACTTGATAGTATCATCATATTTAGTTCCAAATTTAGATTTCACATCATAGACATCCATTGCAAATGCAGATTTAAATCCCCAGCATCAGGTTTTTTGCCAATGTCTGTTCTGTCATTCTGCTCGGAGAATTATCAATAAATTCAACGCCTGCAAAATATCAACTCCTTTTCTGATTTGCTTCTTCACTAATCCTTCTGCAATGTCAGAGAGGGATAATGGTAAATCAACACCGGTTACTGTGGTAAAAGCTGCATTGCCTAATTCCTTTGCAATAACTGGAGCTAGTACAAATGCCGTTGAAATTGTCAATGCTGCGCCAAGAACCTTAGCACCTTCTTGATTCCCATAAGCAATGTACGCTTGATATAAGAGTAGTTGTCTCTCTTTAGTTTTAGTACTACTGTATGCCTTTTCAAATACATCAGGTGTCGCCAGGTAAGCTTTTACCTACTTTTAGTTTGATACCATTCTTCTTCAGATAGGGTTTCTGTTACAGAAGCCTCTTCTAATGATGCTTTTGGATTACCTGTTTCTTGGTCTACTGTTAATTCAATTCCTTTGATTGGATCCTCAGGATTATTCGGATTGAGAGCAGATTCCCCATGAAAATCAGTATTGGTGATTGGGTTATTGGCGGCATACACAAAAGAGGAATGATAAGGGAATGAAGCTGCCCTAGGATCGACAACTGCAGACAAAATCCCACATCAACTCATTGAGGTGAGTCATTTTGATGCCAACGCGGCAAGCTGGCTCGTTCGTTAAAAATGCCTGCTA
>DIYR01000102.1 GCA_002429085.1 Flavobacteriales bacterium UBA6049 | reverse complement strand
GATGCCAGGCTTGCACCCCTGTACCAATAATTCCCAATGTCTTTACCGAATCTGAAGCCAGATGCTTTACTGCTGTAGCGCCAACGGCTGCGGTTCTCATAGCAGTTAGTTTACTTCCGTTAATGCATGCAACAGGTTCTCCGGTTTGGGGATGGTTGAGTACCACCAGTCCGTTAATGGTCGCCTTGTTGTGCTTTGCATTTTCAGGAAATACGGTAACGAGTTTCGTACCTGAAATACTGTCAATCCATCCGGGCATCACCAATAAAGTATTGCCCGATGCATTCAGGTGCATGCGATCCGGAATCTGCGTACTTGCATCATCCTGTATACTGTAGGCTCTTTCAATGGCTTCTACCAACTGATTTGCATTTACAGCCTTTTCAATATCGTGTTCGTTGATGATCAGCATGGTGTATCGGCTTTTGTTACCATCAGCTGCATTGCATCTTCTTGTAAGGTGAATTTCATACGGGAAAGCAATTCTTCCGCATTTTCCCGGGTAAATACCAATGGTGGTTTTATTTTCAACACGTTATGATCGGGGCCATCGATACTCATTAAAATACCGTGATCTTTCATTCTGCTCACCAGGTATTGAGTTTGATCGGGTAAAGGGTTTAAGTCCGCATCAACGAACTCTATTCCTAAAAACAATCCTTCACCTCTTACATCTCCGATAATTGGGAATTCCTGTGCGAGCTTTTTTAATTCTGTTTTCAGGTATGTGCCTACTTCATGTGCATTTTGCTGAAGTTTTTCTCTTTTGACGGTGCGCAATACTTCGGTTCCAATGGCACAGGAAACCGGGTTTCCACCAAAGGTGTTGAAGTACTCCATTCCGTTGGCAAAGCGATCGGCCACCGCTTGTGTACAGACTACAGCTGCAATCGGATGTCCATTGCCCAATGGTTTCCCAATGGTAACAATATCGGGTACGACATCGTGTAACTGAAATCCCCAAAAGGTTTTTCCGACACGTCCGCATCCCACCTGTACCTCATCAGAAATACACAAACCTCCGGCTGCTCTTACTTTTTCGTATGCTTTAGTTAAGAAACCTTTGGGCAGATCAATTTGTCCGCCACAACTGATAATGGGTTCTATAATAAATGCGGCTACTCCACGACCTTTTTCGTGAATCTTCTCGATTTGTTGTTGTACTTCTTCGGCATATTGATCGGCTGTATCTGCTCCTCTGTATTTCCCTCTGAACGCATCGGGCAGAGGAAAAATGTGGGTATGTTCTGGTGCGCCTTCTCCACCTTTACCGTCAAACTTATAGGAGCTGATGTCTATACACATGTTCGCATTTCCGTGATAACCGATTTCGCTAGCGATGATATCGCGTTCTCCGGTGTAGGTTTTCACCATTCGGATGGCCAATTCGTTGGCTTCACTTCCCGAATTGACAAAATGCAACACATTCAATTCAGGTGGTAATGTTTCGATTAATTCGGCAGCCAGTGCATTGATATTTTCATGTAAATAGCGCGAATTGGTGTTGATCAAAGCCATTTGCTCCTGCCCGGCTTTTACCACCTTATAATGTTCGTGCCCCACATGGGCCACGTTGTTGACCGTATCTAAATATTTTCGACCATACTGATCCATCAGATATTGTCCTGCTCCACGCACCATTTTGATGGGCACTTTGTATTGCAGACTCAACCCTTTTCCGAGGTGTTGTTTTCTGTAGGCAATGAGTTCATCGTTGGTTACGGAGGTTCTATTTTGCAATGCGGCTGATTTGAACAGTTGATTGGGGTCTGGGCAAATGCTTTTCCAAACTTCGAGCTGACTGAAATAAGCCACTCCCGGAAAATCTTCGGTATGTCCTAAAAGTGAAAGCATGACCTGAAAATGAAGGTGTGGTGCCCAGGTTCCGTTTTCATGAATATCACCCAATTCGGCTATTTTTTCTCCTTTTCTAATCGAATCACCTGCCTTGTACTGTGTGGCACTTTCAACCGATAAATGTCCGTAAAGGGTATAAAATTCGATTTCCGGTGTGCTGTGTTTCAATACCACCAATCCACCGTATTCTTTGTCTCCGGCATCGTTGACTGCCATTACCACTTCTCCATCCAGCAGCGCGTGAACGGCTGTTCCGGCAGGTAACCAATAGTCAATTCCCAAATGAATACTTCTGCTTTCTCTGCCATTGTTGCCAATGGTGTCGTATTCGGTAGAGGTATAAATGGGACGAGGCTCTAAATATCCACCTGCGATAATTTTATCGGGAACTGTTTTTTGGAGTTGATCTATTTTAAATTGAAATAGTGCTAAATCATTAAATTCTTCCTGATGTCCAACCCATTTGCTGGAAACGCTTAAGTCCAATGGTTCTAGTTCATTTCTGGCTATATCTGGAAATAGATCAGCAAGTTGAAACGTGTTTTGCGCAGCCCAATTCTCAAAGTCTTTTTGATGGGGATGTGCAGTAAATCCACAGGTTGCTCTGAAACTACAGCTTGCAAATTCAGGATCAATGCGATGCCATTTTTTCAATACTTCCCATGCTGGTTTTTCGCTGATGAGCAAGTATTCGTTATCGGGTTCTTTGATTTTGTTGAGAGCAGATTTAGTAACCGAAATCACCAGTCGCATGGCAATGGCATTGTACAAATGCGTTAGTTCTTCTTCCTGTAAACGAAATGTACTGTGATACCCTTTTACCAATGGCAATGCCGCTGCCAATGGGTCATTGTGGTGCATAATGCTGTAGGCACAACTAATGGCCAAATCATTGATGATTTGGGTATAAATGGCATCGCCATAGTCAATGGCTGCTTTTACTTTGGGGCGGAGTACATCTTCGGAAACGATGACATTGTTGTCGTTGGCATCGTTGTGTACCACCGCTTTTCGCAATTCGGAATATTCCGAAAAAGAAGCTTCAAATCCTTGTTGAAAATAAGTCAGGATTTCTCTCTGGTCTTCGGTGAATAAATGAAGGTGCTCAACCGTCCAGAGCGATTGCGCTACGTCCCAATCGAACTTTCGATGTGCTTCGGGGTGATCAAATCCTTGCAGAGCTTGTGTCAATAAACCGCATTGCTCACCCAAACTAAAACGCAGGTCGTCTAATTGCGGATTTACACTGCTCCATACTCTACCCGAGATCCAACTAAGTAAACGTACTTTTCGCGGATGACCGGCTTCGTCTGTGATTTCGGAAATGATATTTCCATTTTTGTCTTTGATCACTTTGGGGGTGGTTAGCTTACTACCGTTCGAGTCTGCGAACTGCAACAATTGTTGCTGAAAATCGAGGTAGTTTTCGTCTTCATCCGGTCGCGATACTTTTAGAATATATCCTTCTTCTCCATCTATTTTTATCCTGAAATTGAAATCCAGTTCTCCCGGCAAGGGCGAAGCGGTTCCCTTGATGTCGAACAATTCCAACAGGATGTTTTCGGCTTGCGATGGCGTTATTTTTATCGTGTTATAATCCATTATTCTTCGACTAATAGCATGATGATGTGTGCAGCACTCCAGCTAAAGTTGTGTGCGTGTAATCCTTCTCCGGTGAGTGGATGGTAATTTTCTCTGATGGCTTTTCCTTTTCCCGGAATTCCTTCGGCCCCTGTCAATATTTGAATCGTAGCTTGATCGGCTTGGGCATTGAATCCGTAGTTCCGCAAGCCCTTTATACCAAAGTAAGATTGGTCTAACCAGTTGGGTCCTCTCCAATATCCTTTTAACGGATCGAATTTGGGGTGATCGGCACTCATGGTTTGGAAAGGAACTTTTGTGTAGAATTTAGTGGAATCCATCATTTTATTTTTAACGGCTTCGGCTTGTTCCTGCGTAGCGGCTTTTGCCCAAAGTGCTGTCCAACCTTCGCTTCCTTCTCCTTTGATAAAAGTGGTTCCTGCCAGATCGGTATCGTAAAACCAGCCATCGTTTTCATCGAAAAATTGTTGCTGGATTTTGGTTTGCAATTCAACTGCTTCCTGCGCGAAAATTGCAGAGTCTTTCGTGAATTTTAAGGCTGTGGCCAATTGAACGAGGTAGCGTTTTTCGGCATACAGGTAAGCATTCAGATCCACACTTTCCTGATTGAGTGAATAGGCTCCTTCCCCATTTTTCACAATTTGAGCACTGTCAAAGCGAATGGCATTGTCCATTCCACTTTCCCATTTGGCAGCTACCAATGAGCCATCTGTAGAACCATATTCGCAAATTCCATCTTTGTCATGATCTCTATTGGTATACCACCATTCGTGGTATTTTTTCAATTTAGGATAGAGATTCATCACCAATTCTATGTCTCTGTCTTGCTCGTAAATTTTGGCTACTGCCCATGCTGAAAGCGGTGGTTTGGTATCTCTGTAATTGTGTTTTTCAATGGTGGTATCTCGAAATACACAATCGACTATAAATCCGTTTTCGAGTTGGAAATCGAACATCAATTTCATTTGATTTTGAGCCAGTTTGGTATCGTAGCAGGATAACCCTACTGCGTGCTTCCAGGAATCCCATGACCAAAATCCGTTGAACCATTGGTAGTGATAGCTGGGAAACAATCCTGCGTGTTTTATTTCTCCGGCCGGAATACGCCAGTTGTTTTGTAGAGTCAAATGTGCCTTGGCAAGGACTTCAGCGTATTGCTCTTCCTGAAATTGGGATTTCCTATGGGTAATGAGGCTTCTTAGTTGTTCGTTCTTTTCGGCTTTCCGATGGGTTAAAACCGAATCGAAATCTATACGAGTAATACTTTTCTTTTCTTGTTTCCAATCATATTCCGGGAAAATGAAGGTTTGCGAAAGTTCTATTTTTTGAGTGGCTTTTGGAGCTAACTCAATCGTACTATTCGCTTGATAGTTTATACTGTCCTTGAGACTAATTGTGACTCCTTCCGAAAACAATACATATCCTTCGGCATCGGATAGTGCTGAAGAAATCTGCAATTGGTTTTCGTTGACAGAGAATGAAATTCCATCGGCCAGGAGAAGTGAATTTTCCCAATGCAATTCCAATGCAATTGCTTCATTGCTCTTGTTTAAAATCTCAGTTTGAATCAAAGCGGTATGCCCATTCTGAAAAGTCAATTGCTGCGTGATCTCCATAAGATCGCTGGTAAAAGTCTGCATTAAATGACTCGAATAACTCGCTTGCTCTTTTAAGATGAAATCGATTGGTTTTCCATTCACTTTTACCTTCATGGAGGTGAGCGAAGCAGATAACCACACCCCATTTTGTTGGGTCATCAAAAAAGGTCCTGAAAATCCAGGGTGCTCGCTGACAGAATCAGCTAAACTATAGGCAAACCAGGCTCCCTGATCGGAAAACATTAAACCTGATTTATCGAACTTGTCTTTGGGCGTAACCCGATAATCGAGAATGTTCTTACTGTAATCCAAATAGGAATAATCAGGGGCTTTTGTGCTAATGGAAGTTTCATTGGTACAACTCCAACAGATCCATCCTATCAAACTCAGTATGTATATGGTTTTGATCTTCGTCATTGTTTTCAATCTATCTTCATTAACAGATCATCCTCATAAATTTGAATCCAATTCAAAAAGGACGAGCAAGCACAATTCCTTATAGTAATCATGCCCGCTTTATCCTTCATCATTGAAGCAATTATC
>DIYR01000046.1 GCA_002429085.1 Flavobacteriales bacterium UBA6049 | reverse complement strand
ACACCTCGTTTAATACATTTACTAGTGGCGCTGTTGTTGAAGGTGCATACGGTAATTTGTTTGCGTAAGTTGTAGTTACTGTACCTGGATTCATATCTCCGAATGTTTGCCAGATGATCACTCCACCTATGTTATTGCTGTCTACGTACTTCGCTTTTTCTGTAACAGATTGTACATTATCATAGCTTAAGAAGTGATTTCCTTTTGTCAAGTAAGGTACTTTAGCTTCATCATCCCAATGATAAGTCCATCCAGACATGTTATCAATGATATAATCATAGTTTGGAGTTCCATCAAAATTCCCCCAATTAGCATAATCTGAAGCTGTTAATACAGGTCCATCAGGATTTACGTTTTTCTGAACCTTTACGGTTGGAGCATTCAAACTTGCAGGCCCGTTTGTATTAACACCTCGACCATAAAACCCTACTCCCATATTAATTTTAGCAGGAGAAACTCCTTGTGACACTAAGTACTGAAAAGTAGTATTCCAAGACAAATCTGTCGTTTCTTGATTTGTGTATGGATATAATGGAGAGTTATGACCAGCAGTATTAGACCAACCACCATGAAAATCGTAAGACATCATATTGTAATAGTCCATTGTAGTATTCAAACTAGCCCAATCAAATCCAGCTAGTTTGGCAGGAGCAGCATTAAAAGCAGCAGTCAATAACTTGTTTGGACCAATAGCTGATCTTATTTCTGCCATCAGAGTTGTAAAGTTGGCATAATCTGCAGTAGATCCAGTAAAGTTCATTCCTGCGAAAGGACCCGGAAATTCCCAATCTATGTCAATTCCATCGAAATCGTATTTCGTTACTAATTCTACACAATCTTGAATGAAACGGTTGCGCTTTACTGAATCGGCAGCCATCTCTGGAAAGTGCTTACTCATACTCCATCCACCAATAGAGGCCATTACTTTTACGTTGTTATCATGAGCCAACTCAATTAATCCTTTGGCACCGTTTGGTTTTGGCAATGGAAGAGGGTAAGAGCCAGTTGTGCCATCGGTATGAATCCAACCAGAACCATTTCCTTTATAACCATGATCTTGATAAGCCCAATAGCTTGCATGATTGGGTTGTGCATCTAAATCATCTGGTAAGTATTGAATAACTTCTAACTCTCCATCTCTCAGCCAGAGATCCCAACTAGAGTAAATGTCTGTATTAAACATCTCTGCGGGCTGCTGAATTTGACCTGATTGATGGATGTTTTGATTTCTGAAATCACCACTGTGTAACGAGCCGTCATATGCAACTCCGAAAAACGACCAGTTCAGAATGGTGTATTGGGAATAGTCGATGTTTAGTTGGTTAAAGAAGCCGGGTGGAACTCCATGGTTTGCACCTTTCCACGCGTCCCAATTGGTAAAATAGCCAATGATTTCTTTTTGATGTTGATCTTTAGTGTATTGATAATTGGTTGTTTGAGCCTGTAGGCAAAAAGCCGAAAGCAGGCTGAGAATTAGGAATCGTAATTTCATAGTTCTTTTGATTTTTCTGATTTGTTAACTTTTTGATAACCCTCAGACGAACATCAATTCCTGATAGTTTTATAATTGAACCCCTATAAAATTTACTAATCATGATGCAACCTTTTATAACTTTTTAGAAACTAATTAGTTGCAAACACACTTTTTCTGTGCTCCTTGATGAAATTGAATCATAACTGATACAAAAAACTTTTTGTTGAAAATTATTCCTGTCAATTACAAGTAGAAATAATCCGCATAAATACTAGAACACTGATTACCAAACGGTTTCAAACTCTTTCAGAAACAACTTTTCTGTTAAATCAGTCACTCTTTGTAACTATTGGACACAAAAAAGGCGACTTCTTTGTGAGAAATCGCCTTCACTTTTAACAGTTACTTTTATCAATTCAGATTGTATGTAGTCATCGGCATTCGCTCTAAGCCACCAATTAGATCATCTGTAATATCTACTTGAATGGTTTTAGAACGCATTGGTATTTTAATTCTACGTTGTCTATCCACCACTGTTAACATCAAACCACACCCTCCTGGGTTTCGTTCGAATAAACTGTATAGATCTGTCACTAACGTATCGTCAATCTGAGAATAATCTATTTCCACTTCAATCTTAGAAGCTATTTTACTTCGTAGGTCATGTAGGAACTCTGCTTGATGAATCTTTAAATCTGGACGACCATCTTCTTTCCATTTGTTTCGTTCTACCTTCCCCTTGAAATACACAAACCAATCAGGCGATAGATAAGGCTTGGCATTAACATAATCATCCCCGAACAAGAAAATGGTCTCACTTCCATTGTAATCTTCAATTACAAATTTCCCAAATGGTTTACCGTTCTTAGTTGTTAGATGTGCCACTTCTGATAAAATTCCTGCAAATCGAATCTCTTTTCCAATCAACTTATCTCGATCTACCAATTCCTTAATTTCAACATTACAGAAGTGTTTCAATTCTAACTTGAAATCGTCTAATGGGTGCCCACTGATGTAAATTCCAACAACCTCTTTCTCTCGTCTTAATGTTTCAAGATTACTCCATTTATCAGCAGCTGGAATAGTTGGTTCTGGAATTTGCACTTCAGAGGCCTCTCCAAATAAGGATACTTGGGCTGAGTTTTTACTTTCTTGAAAAGAAGCTCCAAATCGCACCAAGTTCTCTAAGAACGGTTTTCCGTTTACATCTTCAGCAAAAAATTGTGCTCTATGCGCTTCATTAAATCCATCAAAACACCCACCAAGCGATAAACTTTCAAATGCTTTTTTGTTACAAGCGCGTAGATCTACCCTACGAGCAAAATCAAATACAGAATTATACCTACCACTTTCTTCACGTTCTTGAATAATGGCTTTTACTGCAC
>DIYR01000087.1 GCA_002429085.1 Flavobacteriales bacterium UBA6049 | reverse complement strand
GTTTTCTCTGAAAACACGCACTTTCGGCTACTGCGGGCTTATCACTGACTGAATGAACGCTTGTACGTAAATCGCATCCTTTTAAGTATATAATCTATGTTTCGCTAAAAATCACAAATAGATGGATATATAAACTATATGTGCATTACCAACATTATTTTATAGTAAGGCGTACTGAAACTATTAAATAGATGATTCGTAATAGAAACTTGAATGTTTCAATGTCCTTATCTTTTCAAAGAGGTCAGTTTAAATTCACTTTCCTTGATTAGATTCGTATAGAGATGAAAATGCTAAGTGGTAAACATAGAAGGATAATTATAAGAGACCATTTAATTGGCTGGACTGTAGCATTTGCTCTGTTTATGTTGGTAAGAAGGGTAGGAACAAGAGAATTATCTGGTCTGGAAGCATCTTTTACTACTACCGTTATTACGTTGTTCGTTTTCGGAACTCTTTTTGGGTTGATTTCTGGGTTTGCTACCTCTTTCTTCTCTGAGCAGTTCTATAAGAGAACATCACTTAAAAAGTTCTTAACCGCTCGTGGCCTTTTTACATTGGTATTTGTTTTAGCCATATTTCTTTTGACATTTATTGCTCAACAGCAAGTATTTGAGGAGCGCAGTCTTACGTTGGTTGAGTTTTTTGCACAACCTGTTATTGGGGTTATGCTACTATATCTGGTTATAGTTGATGCTGCGTTATCCATATTTGCTCAATTAAGCTTGATGATAGGACGAGGAAATGTGTACAAGCTTATAATGGGGCAGTTTTACGAGCCTAAAGAAGGAGTCCGAATTTTTATGTTCTTAGACTTAAAATCATCTACTACAATAGCTGAAAAAATTGGACATCTGGGATATAGTAAGTTGATACAAGACTGCTTTAATGATTTGGCGGTTATGGAAATGTATGACTCGGAAGTGTACCAGTATGTAGGAGATGAAGTGGTGCTTTCTTGGCCTTCGAATGAATTGAATAGGTTGAATTGTTTGAAGGCTTATTATGCGTTTATGGATTTGATTAAGCAGAGAGAAGATTATTACCTAGATAATTATGACTGTCTTCCTTTCTTTAAAGCAGGCGTTCATGAGGGAAAGATTACAGTATCTGAGGTAGGGAAGTATAAAAGAGAAATAGCTTATCACGGAGATACGATTAATACAGCTTCTAGAGTTCAGGGATTATGCAATGAACTTGAATCTCCACTATTAATATCTGATGAGTTTAAGAGGGGTATTTCAGATGAGGGTAGTTTTAGCTTCATTCCTAAGGGAAGCCACCATTTAAAGGGTAAAGAGAATGCGGTAGAATTATGGAGTGTTAAGCGCACTCAAGAAGGTTAACTATAACTAGCTAAAAAAATATCGGTTTCTATTCTAACTCATTCCTTGGTAAGAGTGGGTTTTAATGTAGGTCTTAGGACTCATTCCAGTTTTCTTTTTAAACAATCTGGTAAAGTATTGAGGATACTCAAAACCTAGTTTGTATGCCGTAGTAGATATAGATGCGTTAGGCTCAAGCAACAGGTTTTTGGCTTGTTCAATTAAGAACAAATTCACTTGATCTTTAGCTGTTTTACCAGTTTCTGTTTTGATACTGTCGCTTAAGTATCTCTTACTTACTGATAACTCATTCGCCAACCAATCTAGTGTAGGAGGGCCTTTTTCAATAAGGTTATTATCTGAAATGTATTGATCTAGTTTAACTTTAAACTTCTGAAACAAATCACTGTTGAGTACCTGTCTATTTAGGAACTGTCTCTTATAAAAGCGCATTACGTACTTCAATAATGTTTCAACGTGAGAAATGATTAACTCTTTGCTTGATTCGCCTACGTAGTTATTATATTCAGACTCTATGTTATCGTAGATTCTTTGAAGTGTTGTTTCTTCTCTTGGAGAAAGGTGTAATGCTTCATGTAATGAATAATCAAAAAAGCCGTACTTAGAGAGATTGTTAAAAAGTGGATGCCCGAGAAAGAAGTCCTTTTCAAACAAAAGAGAGAATCCTCCAGGCTCTATTTCTATGTTTTGTACTTCTACTAATTGATCTGGTCCTAGCAGGATCAGTACACCTGTTGTAGAGTCAAATTCTGTTCGTCCGTAGTGGAAAACACCTTTGGTTATTTTCTTAAACGCAACGATGTAATGTCCATGTCTGATTTGCTTAAAGTTAGCAAGTTCGTGTACTTGTTCATTTACCTCTTCCGATGGACGAATTGCTAAAAACTGAGTATGCTTTGGTTCTGGAATACCCCAGAATTCTATGCTTTCACGAATAGATTTTAAATGTATCAAACCCTCTAGATTGATTTTAATAGCAACGTATCAAATATATATGAAATTAATCTTGAGAGATAATGTCATAACTATACGGAATACAAAAAAAGAGGAGCCGCATTGACTCCTCTTTTTTTAAGACTTACTGCTTGTATTTGTAGAGTATTTACTTGGTTGATTTGAAGAATTCATCCATACCCGTAACTGCTTGATCTACATATTCAACTTTATCGTACAGATCTACGTGGCTAGCACCTTTTATTTTAAGTTTCTTTTTAGGTTTATTGGCTCTGCGATGAAACATTAGCCAAGATAGAATTTTGGTTGATGCTTCAGTACCATAAACCGTTAATACCGGTGTTGTCATATATTTCGCAATGTAAGAAGCGTTCCATCTAGCATTATCTAATACAAAAAACTCTGCTCCAAGATGTGAGTAAGTAGGATTTGTTTGTGCCCCTCCTCTCGGAGTCATGTAATAGTCGTATCCTTCTCTTACCGCTCTTACTTCTGATTCTTTTGCTTCGGCCATGTTGAACAAGTCAAATTGCTCAACGGTACCCGTTTCATAGAATCGTTGCATAGATTCACTTGCGCTTATTAATTTTTGCTCAGTAATCTCTTCTTTATCAGCTTTAAGATTCACTAGTGTATTAGCGAGCATTCCTGAAACAACAGCTATTTTTTTGAGTCTTTTGTCTGTTACGGCTGTGTATACCATAGTATTAGCACCCATACAACCACCAACACCATATAGTTGCTCCCTATCAACAAATGGAAGGGTTCTTAAGTAAGAGATGGCATCTTCAACATCGTTAATTTTACTTGCGACATTTTCGTAACCTCTTATCTCTCCTTCACTTTCTCCAAATCCAGAATGGTCAAAAGCTAAGAATACATAGCCTCTTTCTGAAAACTTTTCGCCATATACTGAAGCCATTTGTTCTTTAACCTGAGTCATTGGCCCTGTAAAAACAATGGTAGGATACTTTTTAGAAGCATCAAAGTCACTTGGCAAATACAGGTTTCCAGCAAGGTTTAAATCACCTCCCATGGTTTTTGTTACAAATGTGATTTTGTTTTTACCTGCCTTTAGGTTCTTTGTTGTATTGTCTTCTGCATTCAGTTGAAATGATGTTGCAATCAATAACAAGCTGACTATTGTTTTTACTAGAGTGTTCATAAAATTCACCTTTTAAATTGTTGATACAAAGTACGTTTGGGTAAAGGTTTCATGATCTAAACATTTCTGTATAACAGTTATAAATTTTGGTTAGATAAAGTAGGTTTTATAGTAGGCGTAGCTTATTAATAGTGGAGTAGAGTGCTAAAACAAAAAGAGGAACTGTACTACAGTTCCTCTTTTTGTTTGCGAATTAGACTTGAATCTAGAATTTTTTAAAGAACGTATCCATTTTAGATACTGCCTGTTCAACATGTTCTTCAATATCGTATAAACTAACGTGCGAAGCTCCAGGAATTACGTGCAACTCTTTGGGTTCGCTGGTGGCGTTGTAAAAATCTACTGTGAGTACACCTGTATGCAATTCCGCTGGCATTTCTCCCTCGTTTGGCATAGACCCTTCTTTGCTATTTGTTGGAATTGTTTTCTCACCCACAATACCTATGTAAGGAGTATAGAGATATGGTGCATATTCTGTAGCATTGGTAAGAGGCAGGAGTTCCATAGCCATTTTAGGAACTAAATGGTTGTAGTTAGGATTTGTTTCTTTTCCTGCTCTTTTGGTCATGTAGTAATCATAACCCTCATTGATCTTTCGTTCTTCAACTGGTACATTTTCCATGTTGAATGCATCATAGTATTCAGTTTCTCCAGTTTCATATAGTTTTTGCCTAGCGGAATTAGCCATTGTAAATAACGGGATTAGCTGCTCTTTAGACATTACTCCGAAGTAGTTTCCTTTATTGTTTAGCATACCGCTAACAGTGGCAACTGCTGATAATCTTTTGTCGGTAACTGCTACTGTTGACATGTATCCACCACTTGCACAGCCGCCTAAACCATAAATCTTGTTAACAAATGGTAAGGTTCCGAGATAACTAATAGCATCTCTAATACTTTCCATCTTGATAAAAGGGTTTTCATTGTCTCGTATTCCTCCTTCACTGTCGCCATAACCTAAATGATCAAATGATAGAAACACATAACCTTTTGCAGACATTTCTTTACCATAAGAAGAACCCATTTGCTCTTTAATTTGGTTAAGAGGACCAGAAAATACTACGGCTGGGTATGTTTTTGATTGATCAAAATCTTCTGGTGTGAATAAGAGACCAGCTAATTTTACTCCTTGACTTTTAAAGGATACGATGTTTTTTCCTGCTTTTAGATTTTCCATTGTGTTTGAAGTGTAAATAGTTTATTAACAGAGTGTAACATGTTCAAAGTACCGGAAAACAGGAAGTTGACTTGTTAAACAATTTAACAGAATACGTATATATTTTGGTTATTAATTAAGATTATTTGTTGTTGTGATGTAATTTATTAATTGGATGGTGTTTATTGTGATTTTCATGAAATTAGGGTTGTTCAAGAGCCTGTAAAGCACATTGGTATATTGTCTTAAACAATGAGTAGAGGAGATAGGAAACAAAAAAAGGGAGCTATTATAGCTCCCTTTTGCTTGATTTAGTCAGACTCGATTAGTCTCGTAATTGCTAAATTACTTGTTGAAGAATTCAGCCACAGCGTCAGTTGATACTTTTACAGCATCTGGCTTGTAATAGAAATCAAGATGTCCAAACTCATCTAATGCCATAACCTCAGGGTTATTCGTGAGTTTATCAATAAATCCAATAGAGCAAGGGGCTGTAGAAGCGTTTGTACCATAGATTACAAGAGTAGGTTGTACAATTTTATCAGCATATGCTTCTCCAATAGAAATCATAGATTGCATACCTTGATCACCTATGTGCATGTTGGTAAAGTTTTCTACAGCCTTTGGTCCTCTAACTCCATCTCTTCCGTAATAGTCATAAGAAGCAGCAGCTTCAGGATTAGAAGAAATCGCTACAAATTCTTCTTTCGATTGTTCGTCATTCAATCCAAAAGGAGCAACATAATCGGGCTCATTAGTTTCATACTGCTTTTGCATAGATGCATTTGCAGCAGCAATCATTTGGTTTGCTACTTCTCTATCATACCATTGGAAAGCATCTGCTGCCATCATTCCTGAAAC
>DIYR01000010.1 GCA_002429085.1 Flavobacteriales bacterium UBA6049 | reverse complement strand
TCGAAAAGATGCGGCTGCTATTTATCTGTTAGGTGATTTATTTGATTTCTGGTTTGAGTATAAAACAGCAGTTCCAAGAGGCTATGTACGTATTCTTGGAAAGATTGCTGAAATAACAGATTCAGGAGTCCCTGTTTACTTATTTACAGGAAACCATGATATGTGGATGTTCGATTACCTACCCAAAGAAATTGGTGTAGAATTACATCGAGATCCTGTAATTAAAGAATACAACGGAAAGAAGTTTTTTATTGGTCATGGTGATGGTTTAGGGCCTGGGGATTATGGCTATAAGTTTATCAAAAAGGTATTTAGGAATAAGTTCTGTCAGTGGGCTTTTGCTCGGTTGCACCCTAACTTTGGCATTGGTTTAGCGAACTATTTTTCTGGTAAAAGCAGATTGGCTAATGCTGGAAGCGATAAAGAGTTTCTAGGTGAAGAAAACGAGTGGTTGGCCATTTATGCGAAAGAAAAATTAAAACAAGAGCACTACGATTATTTTGTGTTTGGTCATCGCCATTATCCAATGGATTTAGAAGTTGGTGCAAATTCTAGGTACATCAACTTAGGCGAATGGGTAAGTGATTTCACCTATGCCGTTTTCGATGGCTCGAATCTCAGTTTAGAAGAGTTTGGATCTCCAGAGGATTAAGTTTTGAATGGGAAATACAACGAGAATGTACTCCCTTTCCCTTCAGTACTATCGATAACAAGTTTGCCTCCATGAACTTCCATCATATCTTTAACAAGTAATATCCCAAGTCCAGTGCCGAGTTCGTCATTCGTGCCTTTTTTGCTGTCTATATTCCCTTTTCTTAGTTTGTTTAGGTCATGCTCAGATAGCCCAACACCATTGTCGCTTATCGAAATGATATCAAAGCCAGATCCTTTCTTGTATGACAGTTGAATGGTTCCACCTTTTGGTGTGAATTTAATGGCATTGGTTAATACATTTCTCAAAATGGTCAAGAGCATATTCTCATCCGCAAATACAGTAGCGTTAGGAGCTAAACTTACGTTGAGGTCAATGTTCTTGATCATTAATTGGTGGTTGTAGAGCTTAGTTGTGTTATTTACTTCTTTCGAGATGTTTAAGTACATAGGGTTGAAATGAATCAAGCCCTCTTTCTTTCTTGCCCAGTTTAGTAGTCCTCCAATTAACGTATTCATAGATGTTAAGGAATCTTTAGATAGTGATATTACCTTTTCAGAATCCATCGTCTGATCCTGTTGGTGTAGCTGAAGTAATTGTTCTAATGAGGCAATTGGTCCTCTAATATCATGAGATATGAGAGAAATTAGTCTTTCGTTATTCTGAATAGATTCTTGGAGGTTTTGGTAATTAATAGAGAGTTCGTTTTTCTGTTCATTTATACGTTTTTGATTGTGATAAGCGAACACTAGGAGTATCAATAACAATAGTACTATAGATGAGATAAGTAAAGTAATGGTGTAACCTTTAGAGATTGTTTTGGTATTCTGATCATTGATCTCTCGCAAGCTTTTGTTTTCTAGTTCTTTCTTTACAAGATCCAGCTCGACTTTCATTTGGGCTGTTTCTTCGTCTAAGAATCGCCCCCTTACACTGTCTTTATATGCAAGTGCCTTATCAAAAGCCTCAATTGCTTCTTCACTTTGACCTAATGATGTGTGTATCTTACTCAAATTGTAATAAAGTCCAATATAGCCATCTAAGTCGTTTATTTTTTCTGCGATAAGTAAACCTTCATTACAAATGTCTTTAGCTTCTTCTAGTTGTTGAGTATTGTAGAGTGCTTCTGAATAAGAAACTGCAGTAGCAACTTTGGCAATGTCATCATTGGTTTTTATAAACACGTTATAGGCAAATTGCAGTTTTTCAAATGCTTTATTGTATTGACCTTGATCACTGTAGTTTAAGCCCATTGAATTATAGATGAAGGCTTGCATAACAGAGTCTTCTTCGTCTATATTTATTAAAGCGTTTTCTAGGTAGATGTTGGATGTGTCATACTCTTCTAATTGACCATAAAAGTCACCTAGGTTTCCATATATATATGAAAGAATATTGCGTTTATTAGTGCTGTTAGGTAACTCTTCTGCTATTGTAATGGCTTCATGAAGAACTCTAATACCTTCAGCGACAAGGTTTGATTCATCATAGGCAATAGATAAATTGACACGAATCGTGGCTTGCTCTTCTGTGTAGTGAATTGAATCGGCAAGAAGTAGACCTTTTTGTAGGTACTCAATCTCCCTTTCTCGATCTTGTAATTCACTGTAGAGCACTGCTAAACTGCTATACAGTTCAGTTAACAATATAGGATCACCTAGTTGTTTGGTTAGTGTAAATGCCGTATCAAAATAGGATTTTGCTTTTTCCAGATTATTTAAGACGTGATATGATCTAGCAGTTGAAGAATATGTATACGCAGCAATAGGCCAATTTTTATCTAGTTTGCTGATGGCTTTTAGGGAATAAAGTAGTGCCGAATCGGGTTGATTTACAGTTTCATAATAACTAACTGTTAGTAGGTCTATTTCTGCCAAAAGAGAATCTTTACTTGTTGTATTCTTACTCTTAAGAATATTGGAACGAACAGCTTGAATTTCGTCAAGAAATAGTCTTGGTGATTGTTTCAGAAATATCAGGTCACTCTTAATACTACCTGTAGCGGCATTAGCTTTAATAAATAAGAGGAGGAAAACCAAAACGCTATACCGCATGCTACGCAATAATCTCACTGGTTGGCAAAGAAAATCAGTGTTAAAAGTAGAAATTCAAGTAGTTAGAATGTGAGATTTCTGAATTAAATTTTAGTGGTAGCTTCGATCTTAGCTTTGCTTCCACTGAAAGCTTCTGTTGATTTGGGAAATTGAAGGCAAAAAGTGCTACCCTCTCCAGATTTGCTGTGTATAGTGAGTTTTCCTCCATGTGCTGTCATCATATCGCGAACCAAAAGTACGCCTAAGCCTGTCCCTAATTCAGAATTGGTTCCCTTTTGAGAAGTTATTTGACCTTCACGCATCAAGCGTAAATTTTCTTCAGAAATACCTATGCCATTATCTGCAATACAGATTTCATCGTAGTTATCTTTAATGCTATGACTAACTGTTATTTGACCGTCTTTAGAAGTAAATTTGATGGCATTGGTTACTATGTTTCTTAATACGGTATGCAGCATGTTTTCATCTGCATAAATCATAACATGATGAGGAATAGATAAATCAAATTCAATTTGCTTAAATGTTAGTTGATGTGTATAAAGTTCTTTGATTTTAGAGAGTTCTGTTCGTAGAGGAATTAAACTAGGTTCAAATTGAGATAACCCCTTTTCTTTCCTAGCCCAATTTAATAAGCTACTTACCAAACTATTTAAGGTTGAGATAGATCCTTTGACGATGGTCAATGTTTCAAATGCAGAATAGTTCTCTTCTTTCTGATGAAACTTAATTAACGTTTCTAGAGAAGCTAAGGGGCCTCGAACATCATGCGCAATGAGTGAAAGAATGCGTTGGTTATTTTGATTAGAATCTCTAAGAGCTTCATTCTTAAGCTGTAGTTCTAATTGTTTTTTCTTGAGGGATCTTCTATTTCGATTAATAACAATTAATAATCCTCCGAATAAAACTAAAGTGATAATAGATAGTGCAACAATGATTCTGCTAGATTGAATAACACCGTCTTTCAATTCATTCTGTTCTTGCAGCCAGCTGCGTTCTAATTCGTTTTTATCAAGGTCGTATTCAACTTTAAGTCTAGCCATTGATTCGTCTAAGTATTGAGATCGTGAGCTATCTTTAAAATCAAGTGCTTTTGTGAATGCAAACTCGGCACTATCCTTCATATCTAAAGTCATATAAACGCGACCCAAATTGTAATGTAGCCCAACTAAACCATCGTAAAATGCAACTTCGTTTTGTGCATTTAAAGCTTGAAAAATGACTTGTTTGGCACGTAAAAACTCTTCTTTGTGAATGAGCACGTTAGAATATGCTGATCCAGAACTTAAGATTGCTATTGGGTGACCTAATTCTAGTGCTGTCGTAAAAGAAGATTCTAAATACTCATTGGCTTTGTCATAATCTTCCAAATCTGCGTAACTAATTCCTAGAGAGTTAGATATGTGAGACCTCATCTGAGTATCTTGATCAGACACCAATTCTAAAGCTAAAACGCCATAGTAAATCGCAGAATCGTGTTGATTCACTCCACCATAAAAGTCACCAATGTTGCTATAAATGTAGGTTAAGTACTGATTCTTTAACTCGGGATCTTCAAAAGAGTCAACGAAGTGCTTGGCTTCTTTTAAATTATGAATAGCAGCGATTGTAAACTTAGATTCGTTTAGTGCAACTGCAAGGTTGACTCTGGAAATAGCTTGCTCTTGTGTTAATGAGAATGAATCTGCCAGAATTTTTGCCTCTCGAAGGTTTTGAATTTCATTTTCTCTTTGACCAAGCTCGCTGTTGAGAACAGCTGATCTATTCAGCATTTTGATTAAGAGTTCAATGTCTTGTAGCTCACGAGCAAAATAGATAGTAGAATCATAATAGGGTAATGCTTCGCTGACCTTTCGTTGGTAATAAAGTGTTGTGCCAAGAAATTCAAAATACTTTGGAGTAGCATGGCTCTTTAAATCCAAAAATTTTCGTCCACTTTTAAGATAGTAAGTAGTGGAATCTAGTTGCTCTTTCAGGAAATAATACTTTGCGTAGAGGTAATAGCTTTCATTTAAAAGAGAGTCTTTTTTATTGGTATTGCTTGTGCGTATTTCGTTGTGAACGGAATCAATTGCGTGAAGTGATAGCGAAGATGATTTTTTTAAGGTTTCAATATCGTTTTTAAGGGATCCAAAAATAGCTGTTGGAAGAATGAAAAGCAGAACTACAAGGCTTAGAGAGGTTGCACGCATAGTAATTTAATCAGTGTTCATCTTAAAGGTATGAAATACTGACCTCTGTTAATACGGGTTAATCAAAAAAATTTAAGACGCGTTGTAGGGTTTCGATATTCAAATTACCAAACCAATCAGATAGGCCTTCAATTGTAGAGAATACTTCACCGTTAAACTCTGTTTTCCCACTTTTTCTTAGAAGCATGTAGCTCAACGCTATTTGTTTTGGGGTTGTGGCCAGAATTGCCGTTTTGTTTGGTGTGTTTCCCCAATTAATAGCTTCTTGATGAGCAGCAAACTCGAACAAATCTGAGGCAGATAAGTTTAAATGAGCATTTCTGACATCTGATATAATGTCAAAGCCTTTTTGAAAGACAGGATCGCGCATTTCTATCCTGCGTAAAGCACAAAGCATACGTAAATCAACTACACCATGCAGTGACTCTACAATAAGCTTATACTCTGGAATAATAGTATAGCGAGTTTTCTTAGTGGATTGACTGATGACTGTAACCATAGATAGTTCGCATGCGGCTGCGAAAGTATCTGCAATCTATAGAAAGGATTACTTCAGTATGTTAAGTCTCCGTAAACGAATTTATAGTGAAAAATGAAGTTGATTGTTGATGTTGTTGTGAAACAAGTTGCAATTTTATTAACGCACAAATTCATCTAAAAACTGTGCATTTTCATCTACAAACATTTCGTAACGATTTCCGGTGCCTGGGCCAGTAAACCCTGTATGAATCTTAACTACTTTTCCCTCACGGTTAATGTAGATACTAGTTGGAAATGAGATTACGTGATTCAACATTGGCAAAGCCGCGGCTGCATTTTTACCTCCAGCTTTTCCCGCATGCAACACTGTATAGTCTATCTCTAAATCGTTGATTGCTTTTTGTATGGCTGGCAAATCTTTGTCAAATTCGCCTGTGCGTTCAAAGCTTAGTCCAATTATTTCTAAGCCACTTTTGTGGTACTCTGGATAAATCTTATTGAAATAACGAGCTTCATCCATACAGTTTGGACACCAAGACCCCATAATGGTAACAATTACAGGTTTACCTTTAAACTGTTCATCAGTTAAGCTCACCAAATTCCCATTTACATCTGGGAAAGAGAAATTAATGGTTTCGAAGCCATCTCTTAGATAGGTTAGTGTGTCCGCTTTTGGTAATTCAAAATTGGTGTCTTTTTTGGCTTCCCAAGTAATGTGGAATGATTTGCCAGAATACCAGTTACCTCTTATTTTTTCTCCTTTAAGAGTTCCTGTAAAAAGATAGGCATGAGATCCATCGAAGGTGCTTAAGTAGAAACTATCACTTTCCCAAGAACCTTGTAAAGAGCGGTAATCACCACTTTGGGTCATAAAAGTTCCGAACAACTCTGTTGCACTTTGCTCAAATATAGCTAGGGCATCAGAAGTTTTGTTTGGTCTGATAAAGGTTGTTTTCCATTCACCACTAAGCTCTGGAACAAATGGTGACGAGTTGATAGTTGATTTTTCGGCAGGTGCTGCTGTAAATGGAAGTTTGTAACCGCCTCCATCGTTATTATACCAGAATCCTTCAAATCCTTTAGAAGTCTGAGCTATGTGGAACTCTGTAGGGAAAACAGGCATTTTTAGAATGATACTATCACCTAGCTGTGTAGGGGTTACTTCGATTTGTTCAGCGCCATTTACAAATACAAAAGATTGATCTTTTGTGTAGAATCTAATTGGCAGTTTCACTCTGTCTTCACGATGTAAATATCCCGCATATTGCGTTTTTACAGGAAGAGCTTCTGTGGTAACAGAAAAAGCTTCGTCCATTAATTGTGTTACTTCTTGGTTTACTTGTACTTCAATTTTTTCGTTTGGAACGATGTGAATAATACGCTCGAAATCATACACAGGATTTTCTTCTTTTACCACATAAGTGGCTTCAACAAGTTTATTGTTTCCGTATATAAATTCAGCTAGTTGAACTAGTTGTTTGTCTGAATTTGCCTTAAATGTATACCGAGTTCTTTTGGCAAGAGAAAGCGTAGCGGAGTCTATGGAATAGTTTGTAGCATTTGATATGGTGTTCCATCCTAAATCTGTTAGGTTGGCTAACTCCTTTTGCCATTGAATAGTGGCAACCTCTATTGTATCTAGTTTGCCATCTTTTATCAAGATTTTACGGCCTTTAGCATCTTGATTCCAATTGGCTGAAAGCTCTTGCCAGTTTGGTTCTTGTGAAAATGCTTTTTCCACATCTGTAGAAGAGCTAGAACAAGATGCAGCGATGGATGCTGCTGTAAAAATTGATATGAAGAAGTTGAATTTCATACTACGAAACTAAAAAGAAAGGCACCCTTTAAAAGGTGCCTTTCTGACAATTATATGTGAAGGAAGTCTTAATCTCTTGAGCTTAGTCTAGCAAAGAGCTTTAGTAACTCAAAATACAACCAAATCAACGTTACCATGATACCAAATGCACCATACCACTCCATATATTTTGGAGCACCGTTAGCCGATGCTCTATCAATAAAGTCGAAATCTAATACAAGGTTTAATGCTGCCACACCAACAATTACCAAGTTAATTCCGATCATGAGTAAGCTAGTATTTGCTAAGCTTAAGAAAGATGCATCGAAAAAACTCATAACGAAGTTCGCTAAGTACATTAAACCTATGCCAGCTGTTGCAGCAAAAATTCCCATTCTAAACTTCTCGGTTACCTTAATGATTCCAGATCTGTATAGGAAGAGCATGGCGAACAATACTCCTATTGTAGACATAATTGCTTGGAAAACGATAGGTCCGTACTGCGCTTGAAACAAGTGTGAAATTCCACCAAGAAACATCCCCTCCAATACAGCATAGATAGGAGCTGAAATAGCAGCAGATTTAGGACGAAAGGCAGTTACTAAAGCAGCAATCAAACCACCAATAGCACCAATCCCTATTAAAATCATGCTAGGGTTAGACCATGTGTATGCAGCCGCTGCAAATACGAGCAGCGCCATCATTAGAGTTTTATTTACTGTTCCAGTTACTGTCATTGTTTCGCTTGAAGAATGGCTATAACTGTTCTCTTCAAACGTTTTAGAATTGAAAACTGGGTTAGATGATTTCGTAAATCTCATTGTAATTGTGTTGTCTTATTTTTTACCTGTTGAACCAAACCCTCTAGCTCCTCTATCAGAATCTGAAAGATGTTCTACTTCTTCCCATTCTGCTTGGTGGAATTTAGCAACCACAAGCTGAGCAATTCGTTCACCATCTTGTATTACGAATCCTTGATTAGAAAGGTTCACCAAAATTACACCTATTTCACCACGATAGTCAGCATCAATAGTTCCTGGAGCGTTTAATACAGTTATTCCGTGCTTTAATGCTAATCCAGAACGTGGTCGTACTTGAGCTTCGAATCCTTCTGGCAATTCTAAGAATAATCCAGTTGGAATTAATTTGCGATCCATTGGGCGTATGGCAATAGGCGTGTCTAAGTTAGCTCTCAAGTCTAACCCGGCCGCTTGCTCTGTGGCATACGTTGGTAAAGGGTGGTTAGACTTGTTAACAATTTTCACTTTTTTCATGATAGGAGTCCTTTTAATTGATTGCGTTCCAGAGTTGCTATAACGATTAAATATACTGCCAATAATCCAGTATTAACTATCCAATGCGTTATTCCTTCAACAGGAATCTGTACTGATACAAGGTAAATACCAAACCCTAGAGCTGGGTAACCTAACAACTTTTTCAAATCATAAGGCACATACATTTTACGCTGTCCCCAGATGTAAGAAATAATAGTCATGCCACTATACGATAACAATGTTGCCCAAGCTGCTCCAGTATATCCCATTTTAGGTATTAACAACCAATTGGTACTAATTGTTATGACTGCTCCAATTCCAGCTAGATAAGCCCCATATTTTGTTTGATTGGTCAACTTGTACCAGATGGCCAAATTGTAGTTCCAACCCAAACAAATATTGGCGATTAGCAATATTGGAACAATATGTAATCCCTCCCAATATGCTTCATTGTCGATGAATCGCTTGAGAACATCAAGGTAGAGTAATACAAATACCATCATGGCACTTACGGCTATGGTGAACCAAGTCATAACACCAGCGTAGGTGGTTGGTGAGTTTTTTTCTTTTTCTTTCGAGAAGAAAAATGGTTCAGCTGCGTACCGAAAAGCCTGAATAAACAAGGTAATAATGATGGACAGTTTGTAACAGGCACTGTAAATACCAACTTGAGCTAACGCTTCAGTTTCGCCTATTTTAGGCTCTAATAGAATGCGAATCAATCTCCTGTCTAGTGTCTCGTTAATGATACCAGCAAAACTTGCAATCATAAGAGGCAGCCCGTACAGAAGTAATTGTTGAATAAGAGCTCGATCTACTCTAAACGATGCTCGTAAAATAGTAGGGATGAGTAATAAAAACTTTGCTCCAGAAGCAAACATGTTTGCTAGGAATACATACCCAACTCCAATACTAGGATCAAACAAATTATCCATGAACCAGTTGCTGGCCTCTAGGTTATTCATTCCATACCAAACAAAAAGTAAGTTGATACCAATGTTTACTCCAATATTGGCAAAGTTGATTCCAGCAAAAAGTATGGGTTTGTTGTCTTGCCGAAGTTTTGCCATAGGGATGGAAGAAAGTGCGTCAAAACCAAGAGATAAAACCATCCAAGTGATGTATTCTGGATTGTTCGCATAACCTAACCAATTGGCACAAGCACCTGTATCGAATAAGGAAATTCCCCAAAAAATAATAACGGAGACAAGCAGGATTAAAAAAGAATTCCCCATCACTAGTTGCGAGGGGGAACCTGATTTATTGACGTATCTAAAAAAAGCTGTTTCTATACCCAAAGTGAGCAGCACAGCTACAAATGCACTCATGGCATACACATCAGAAACTACTCCATATTCTGAAGGAACAAAAACACCTGTGTGTATTGGAACTAACAAGTAATTCAGAAACCTACCGAGCATGCTCGACAGTCCGTATACTGCGGTTTGACTTGCTAGTTGTTTGAGTGCCACTTGTTGTAGAACGCTTGTTTAGTTGAATTAGCGTCCTGGGAATTGCGCCTTACGTTTTTCCATAAAGGCAGTAGTGCCTTCTTTAAAATCTTCTGTTCCAAAAGCCAGCCCAAACTGCTCAATTTCTACATTGTAACCATTGACTCCATCTATGTAACCTGCATTAATTGCTTCAATTGCTTTACCAATAGCTACGGGTGAGTTACGCTTGATTGCTTTTGCAATTTCTTCTGCTTTCGAAAGTAACTCACTTGTGAATGTTACATGGTTAACTAAGCCCCACTGTAATGCTTCTTCAGCAGTTATCATTCCTGCGGTCATAACCATTTCCATGGCTTTACCTTTTCCTACAAGTTGTGCTAAACGCTGTGTGCCACCGTATCCTGGAATAACACCTAAAGATACTTCTGGTAAACCAAGTTTGGCATTGTCTGATGCTACACGAATGTGGCAACTCATGGCTAATTCTAAACCTCCACCTAGGGCAAATCCATTTACTGCGGCAATGGTAGGAGTAGATAAATTTTCAACCAAATTGAATAGCTTTTCTTGACCTGCAGCTGCAAGTTCTTTTCCTTGCGTTATATCGAAATCTGCGAATTCTTTAATGTCTGCTCCTGCAACAAATGCTTTCTCGCCAGAACCTGTAACAATTATGGCTCGAACGTCATCATTTTCATCTGCTTCTTTAAATGCACTGCTCAACTCTTGAATGGTTTGCTTATTCAACGCATTAAGTTGTTTTGGGCGATTGATAGTGATATATGACACTTGCTCTTTTACTTCTGCAATGATGTTTTCGTAGCTCATGATTCTATTCTATTTAATGAGGTCAAAAGTAATATTTCAGTTTTTGGAGATAGTTGGAATACTCACAGTAAAGGTGGTGCCAGAATGGGTATCAGAAACAAAGGCAATATCACCATTAAATCCATTAATGATTCCTTTAACAATAGCTAACCCAAG
The DNA here is from genome assembly GCA_002429085.1 of Flavobacteriales bacterium UBA6049. GTDB lineage: Bacteria > Bacteroidota > Bacteroidia > Flavobacteriales_G > Salibacteraceae > UBA6049. The sequence goes on along the minus strand of DIYR01000010.1, from coordinate 15,550 downwards.
CCCCATTCCACTTGATTTGGTAGTGAAATTAGGTTCAAATATTTTCTCTTGCTCAGCTTCTGGTATTCCACTTCCATTGTCTGTTACTCGTATAATAGCCTTACCTTCTATTAAGAGGGTTTCTACCTCAATTCTTGGATCGCGTTCATCGGGAATGGCTTGTATGGCATTTTGAATCAAATTAGTAAGAACTCTTCCTAGCTGTTCAGGATCTGCCATTACGTTTTTATCGCCAGGGCCAATTTTATATGAGATGTATGCTTGATCTTGACTGTATAACGAAATTGAGTTGCTGCAAACTTGGTCTACATTAGTGGGAGCCAATGTAGGTTTTGGCATTTTGGCGAAGTTCGAAAACTCGGTGGCAATACGCGAAAGGCTATCTATTTGCTGAATCAAGGTGTTGGCTAATTGATTCATTTTATTTGGCAGGTCATCTGGGTTGTTTTGTGCAATTCGTTGTAAATGTTGCACCTGTAGTCGCATCGGGGTAAGTGGGTTTTTAATTTCATGAGCTACTTGCTTAGCCATTTCTTTCCAAGCACTTTCACGCTCACTTTTAGCTAGTTTTTGTGCACTTTCTTCTAGTTCATCAACCATTTGGTTGTACTGGTTTACAATAGATTTAATTTCATCGTTTCCACGCCATTCTAGCTTTTCGTTGTTGCCAGTAATTCGAACTTTTTCAAGACGATCGGAAATGGTTCTTAAAGAAGTGGTAAGGTAATTAGCTAATATGTATGCTAGAATTGTTGCTCCTAAAAAGAGTAAAATGTAAGCTTGTGAAAGGGTACCCAAGAAATCAAGTACTTCGCGCTGGTTTCGCTCAGTGTCTTTGTAGTAAGGTAAATTCACTATTGCCATAGGCTTACGCGAAGCAGTGTTTAAGGTAAAATAGGTAGATAGATAAGCTTTGTCGTTTACCTTTTCTTGAACGATGATTTGTTCGCTTCTCGTTATACGCTGGATTACTGAGTCTGGGATTTGCTTTGGGAAGGTTCCGTTTTCAAATAACTCAATTTGTGTTGAACCCATCAATTCTCCGCGAACCGTGTAAATATTAAAATCAAGGTTATGAATATCTGCTAGTTCCTGTATTTTGTTTTCGAGCTTTACGTTGAGTTCGTTAATATCGTTTTCAATCACATAATAATCTAACGAAAGCATGATGCTCTGTTCTTTTCGCTGTAATCGTTCTAGATGGTATGCATCGTTTTGTTTCTTGAAATAGTACAGTGTTGCTCCTCCAATTGTGATCATTGACAAGAGCAATAAAATCAGCATGGATAAGTAAATACGAGAACCTAGTCCCAATGCAATGGACTGTTTGTTTTTCGCCATATTGAGTGAAAGAGTACTTCGAAAGTATCAAAAATCAATCCAGTTGTTTAGGCTCTTCTGGTTCTTGATTTTCAGAGTTAGATTCAACCGATTCAGATTCGTCAGAAACAACGGCAGTTTCTGATGTTATATCTTCATCAATCAAGTTGTCGTAGAAGTCCGTTTTTTTATTCGCGATCAAGCTCCAAGTCATTAAAATGCTGGTAACCAAAATTACGTATAGTAAGGTTCCACTATCAAACTCTGGTATTTGAAATTCTTGCGGAATAGCAAAAAACAATAAAATGGTAATTAAGCCTCTTGGAGCAATTCCCAACTCAGTTTTGATAGGTCTTTTCCATAAGGTAATTAATAGTATCCATCTTAACGCAAATATGGTAAGTAGAATGGCGAAGCTTTCTAAGAAAACGCGAATATTAAAAAGACTTGCTAACGCAATGGTGGCGCCAAATACAACAAAGAAAAATGTACGAACTACAAATGCTGTTTCAATAGTGATGAGGTGAAACTCATGCAAAATGCGCTTCACACTTTCTGGTTGAACCCAAGACGCTAGTCGTCCCTTGAAGAATAGGTTGGTATTGTTTAAGATTAATCCAAAATTCAGAATAATCAGTAGAGAAGAGAGATGTAGCATTTTACCAACTGCATACAATACAATGAGTACTGAGATCAGCAAGAAAAGCTTGATTTGAGTATTAATTTTTTGGAAGAGCCACACTAACACATAGCTCAATACTAGGCTTATGAGGATAGTTGCTCCTACATTCCAAGCGAATGATTGTACTAATTCAGCATTTGTATCGGCATGCAAAAACTCAATAGCAAGATAAAAGCCCATAATTCCGAAGATGTCGGAGAAGGTACTTTCGTATATCAAGAATTCTCTGCGTTCTTCACTTAAGCTAGAGATAGATGGAATTACTATAGCAGAACTGAGAATACTCATTGGCATGGCATAAAATAGAGCTTGCCTGAGTGATGACTCTGTAAAATACTCGATAATAAAAGTGATGGCAATGGTTGTTAGTCCAAACCCTAACAGCGCCACAATCAGTGACCTAAGAATTAAACCTGCTTTGTCTTTTGTGAGCTTTAAATCTAGGGCAGCTTCAAGTACGATCATAATAAGCCCTACTATACCTAGAATCTCTAGTATAGGCATTAAGTCTTGCGCATCAATCTGATCGGTATAAGTGAGTAATTGTTGAACAACAAGTCCAGTAACAATCAACATCAATACCGAAGGGATATTTGTTTTCTTACTCAGTATGTTGAAGAAGTAAGAGAGGATAACTACCACAGAAAGCGCGGTGACAATGATATATGGTGAACTGATATCGATCATGATCACAAAATAGTAAAATACCGTACCGAAGACCTACTCTTCTGTTTCATCTGGAATTAGTCCAGGGATTTCTTGTGTAATTTGAGAAGCAATTTTGCCAAAGCTATGAGCTGCAATCTCATCTAGTTGATTCCAATCTTTAGATAGGTACTCAGTTGCAACCCCTCCACATACTACTGATCCCTTAGAGTCAAAAACAGTATAATGCACGTTTAGTTGTCTATCAAAGCGTTCGTATTGTAAGTCTAGTTGATTTGCCCTTACTGCATATACAAACTCAACTTGGTTTACGGTTACAATAAATTCTTGTCCATGAATTCCTTGCAGTACAGAAATGAAATCAGGATTTTTTACCTGAGAAGACATGTATTTTGGAGTGGTGCTTCTGGTAGTTTTTAATTGTCCTCCCTCAATGTAAGTTCCTGTTTTAGTTGGTTTTGGTTCTTCTTTTTTGAGTTTAAGCTTCTTCTTGAATTTATCTGTAGTTGAAAGCTCCTCTTCTTTTACAGGAATATCAGTATACACATAAGACAAGTTTTCTTGCACCATTGATTTTTCACGGTGCGAATCCGTTACTCTGTTGGTGTTTACTACTTCTTTGTATGTACCAATAGCCTGTGTAATGGAATCGGTTAAAATTTGCTGAAAAAAGTTGCGGATATAATCAAAGTCTTGATCATTTGCTGCTACTAGCTCCTTACCGAAATGACAGGTGAATAGGCGATCAGGAAAAGCAACAATCATGTATTCTCCTTGCTCGCTAGATCCAGATGGGGTAGCGTAAGGGTTTTCTGCTTTTGGTTGGTAGGTTTCGCTTTGGGCTAGCGAGAATAGTGGTAACAATAACCACACAACAATCAATAAACGACTCATGAGTTGAACAGTCTTAAAATATCGTTTCCATTGGCAAACAACAAGAACGATAACAATAATAACATACCCGCCATTTGCGCGGTTTCCATGAATCTCTCTCCAGGCTTTTTACCTGCAATAATTTCATACATCAGGAACATTACATGACCTCCGTCAAGTGCTGGTATAGGTAGCACATTCATAAATGCTAGTACTAAGCTTAAGAATGCGGTTAGACTCCAGAAAGAATGCCAATCCCATGTGCTAGGGAACATGCTTCCGATAGCTCCAAAACCACCTAATTGCGTAATACCTTCTTTGGTGAATACTAAGCTAAACTGATCTACATATCCTTTGATTGTACTTCCTGCTTTGCTGATTCCCGCAGGAATTGCCTCAAAGAATCCGTACTCTTTTTTGGTAATGTTGAAGTATACTAATGGCGATTGATTTCCAACACCAATTTTTCCTTCTTCACTAACCTTAGTGGGTAATTCTAAGGTTTCACCATTTCGTTTCACCCTAATTTGAACGGTTTCGCCTTTTACCTCTTGAACCGCTTTTACGAATTCAGAGAAGTAAGCAGCATTTTTTCCATTCACACCAATAATCTGATCTCCCTTTTGTAATCCAGCTTCCTCAGCTCCGGACTTTGGGAGAATGGTATCTGCAATAAAAGGAACTCTTTCTGCAAAAATTTGCTTTTCATTATTTGCCAATACTTGTTGACCAAAATCAGAAGGTATGGTTACTACTCGTTCTTGTCCGTTATTAACAACTGTTACTTGGTTGATTTCGGTATTCAATAGCAGATCTTTAGAGATCATACCATAGGTGTAATCTTCTGGAATTGCACTGCCATCAAAGGCAATAATTTGATCTCCATCTTTAAAACCAATGGTTTCTGCTGTTTTACTAACATGAACACCGTAGGTTACGTCTTTGGCTGCAATGTAGTTCTCTCCCCAAGTCCAAAGAACTCCAGCGTAAATAATCATTCCTAGAATTAGGTTGACAGTTACACCACCAAGCATAATGATTAATCGTTGCCATGCTGGCTTAGATCGAAACTCCCATGGTTGTGCTGGTTTGGCCATTTGTTCCTTGTCCATGGACTCGTCTATCATACCAGATAGTTTTACATAGCCACCAAGAGGTAACCAACCTATTCCGTATTCGGTATCTCCCTTTTTTACTTTGAATAAAGAGAACCAAGCGTCAAAGAATAAGTAGAACTTTTCTACACGAACACCAAATAACTTGGCAGGAATAAAGTGCCCTGCTTCGTGCAGTACTACTAAGATTGATAAGCTTAAAATGAGCTGTGCAGCTTTTATAAGTATTTCTTCCATGAACAGAGTTTCAATGTGGCAAAAATAGTCGTGGTTTTCTTAAAGAATTACCTTTATCGACCTTTCGGCTTTCTAAGGCCGCTAAGTACTAGAATGTTTACGAATAATTAGCAGAAAAGTTCAATAAATATGATCAAACAATTGTGTTTGGCTGGGGCAGTGCTCACCGGAGTAATAACTGCACAGGCTCAAGAACGAATGACTCCAGAATTATTGTGGAAGCTCGGCAGAGTTGGAGGACAAACTATTTCGCCAGATGGAAAATCAGTTATTTATAGCATCACGAAATATGATATTGAGGCCAATGGCGGAAATACGAATTTGTACAGTATCCCGGTAAAAGGCGGAGAACCAACCCAATTAACAGAGCAGGAGGGAAGCGAGTATGGCGCTCAATTTAGTCCAGATGGTAGTAAAATTGGCTTTATGCATAAGGGGCAAATTTGGGAAATGGATCCAGATGGAAGTGACCAAAGGCAGATTACCGATATTGAAGGTGGAATTTCTTCATTTAAATATGCGCCCAACGGAAAACAGATTGCATATGTGAAACAAGTTAAGTTGACTGATGTAAGAGGAAGCGATTTTCACAAAGACTTACCCGCTTCTGAAGCAATGGTGTATGATGATTTGATGTATCGTCATTGGGCTTCTTGGAATACTGGGTGGTACAACCACTTGTTTGTTGCAAACTATGCAAGCGGAAAAGTGAGCAATGGAAAAGATATCATGGAAGGAGAACCATACGATTGTCCGCAGAAACCATTTGGTGGAAGCGAGGATTATGTGTGGCATCCCGAAGGCACAGCATTGGTTTACGTTTCTAAGAAGAAAACAGGTAAAGAATATGCGCAGAGTACAAATTCAGATTTGTATCTGTATAATCCAGCAACCGGAAAAACACAAAACGTAACTCAAGGAATGATGGGTTACGATACACATCCAGTTTGGAGTCCTGATGGACAATATTTGGCTTGGACAAGCATGAAACGTGATGGTTACGAAAGTGATAAGAACGATATTTACTTGTGGCAATTCACTGGAAGCGAGAAAAAGAATTTAACAGCGAATTGGGACGAAACGGTATCATCTTTTGTTTTTAATAAGGATAGTGATGGGATGTATTTTGGGGCAGCTGTAAACGCTACGTACCAATTGTTTGAGTTAGGTTTTGATGGAGCAGAACCACGTCAAATTACTTCTGGCGACCATAATGTAAATGGAATTATTGGAATTGTAGGTAAGGAGCTAATAGCTTCTAAAACAGATATGAACCATGCTGCTGAGTTGTATGGATTCAACATTAAAAAAGGAACGGAAAGAGTAATCACTCACACCAATGATGCTATCTATAACAGCATTACATTGAGTAAGGTTGAAAAACGTTGGGTGAAAACTACTGATGGAAAAGAAATGCTTACTTGGGTAATTCTCCCTCCAAACTTCGATTCAACTAAAACATATCCAACGTTATTATACTGTCAAGGGGGTCCTCAAAGTGCTGTTTCTCAGTTTTATAGTTTTCGTTGGAATTTTCAATTGATGGCGGCAAATGATTACGTAATTATTGCGCCAAACCGCAGGGGGTTACCATCATTCGGAACTGAATGGAACGAAGCAATTAGTAAAGATTGGGGTGGGCAAGCTATGAGAGACTACCTAGCTGCATTTGACGAGATTTCTAAAGAACCATATATTGATCAAAATAATGCAGGAGCTGTTGGAGCTAGTTATGGTGGGTATTCAGTGTATATGTTGGCTGGTATTCATGAAAAGCGATTCAAAAGTTTCGTTGCTCACTGTGGTTTATTCAACTTAGAAAGCTGGTATGGATCTACAGAAGAGTTATTCTTTGCCAACTTTGATATTGGCGGACCATATTGGAAAAACCCAGTGCCAGAAAGCTATGCGAAGTTTTCTCCACATAAGTATGCTCAGAACTGGGATACACCAATTTTAGTAATTCATGGAGGTAGAGATTACCGTGTGCCAGATACACAAGGAATGGAGGCATTTCAGGTAGCCCAATTAAAAGGTTTGAAATCTCGTTTCCTATATTTCCCAAGAGAAGGACATTGGGTATTGCAGCCACAAAACGGTTTGGTGTGGCATAGAGAATACTTTAAATGGTTAGATGAAACGTTGAAGTAAATCTAAGTCCTGACAAAAAAGATGTAGAGGCCAACTCATATTATGAGTTGGCTTTTTTGTTGCTCAATGGGTCGAAAGTTTCAACTTTTCAGTCCTAATCAAGATTTAATTTTCTAATAATGAACTTGGGGTATATTTGCCAGACTAAAATCGAAAAGAAATTACGCCAAAATTCAACTCACTAATTCCTCAAAAACACCATTACTATGAGATTTAGACGTACTTCAACCTCCATTACATCGACAGTGTTACTGGCTGTCGTAACTCTTTTCTTAAGCTTTTCTATCAATAAAAGTTTTGCCCAATGTTCCATTAATAACAATGGCTCTTTGCAATCTTTAAGTTTAACAGGTTATAATAGCTCAGGTTATTCAGTTGCTTATAACCCACAGTTAAACTTGTACTATGTGGCAAGCGGAAACTACATACGAACTTTTTCTAGTTCTGGTACATTTTTGAATCAATATTACTCTGATGATGTGTACTCAATTTGGTGGAATTCCAACTTGAATCAACTAGAGGGTAAGTATTATGGTAGTGTCAATGCCGTTCGTTCATTCTCATTGAATTCATCAGGTTATCCGATATCTTCTGTAATTCTATTATCGGGTACAACTATAGCTCCAAATAGTAATTATGCTGCAGCTTATGATGATGCTCAAAATGAGCTGATATATGCTTATGGCACAACAATCTATAGATATTCTAGAGTTACAGGAGCATTTATTGGAACCAGCTCAATTACAGGTTTGCCATCTAGCTATGCGCTTACCAACTATACAATTATGTATACTGGGTGTCCAGGGAAGGAAATTGCACTTTATGATAGGACTAACAGAAGGGTATTATTCATTAACAAATCTAACTATGCATATGTAGGAGCTAGTCAGTTACCTTCTAATGCTCCCACTCCATATAGCTTCAATATTGCGTATTCGAATGATCGATTTTGGATAGCGAACGGAACAATATGGAATTCGTATGATATTCTTTCTTTTGGGTTACAGACATCTAACATCGTGGGGCCATATTGTGATGGTTCAACAGTTAGCGTTAATTTTTCACTAAACAGCACTACATATAATAGTGGAAACATATTTACTGCTCAACTTTCTGATGCATCAGGAAGTTTTACAAACCCAGTTAACTTAGGTAACGTAACAAGCACAACAGCTCAAACAATTACAGGTACAATACCTGCAGGTACGGCATATGGTTCAGGGTATAGAATTCGAGTTGTTTCATCAAACCCTATTCGAATAGGGTCAGATAATGGAACAAGCATTAGTATCAATGTTCCTAATGTAAACTTAGGGGTTGATTTTTCGCAGTGCCCAGGAGATACAACAACATTGACTGCTCCGATTGGGGCACTTTCTTATACATGGTCAACAGGAGCAACATCACAATCAATTGATGTTACTACAGCGGGAACTTATAGAGTTACCGTATCAAATGGGGTGTGCTCTAAAGCAGATACTATTATTGCGAGTACACTTGCTGCTCCATCACCCACTTTAGCGGATACTGTTTCTTCTTGTGCATCAAGTGTTACATTAAATCCTGGAACATTTACATCTTATGAATGGTCAACAGGGGTAACAACTTCAACAATTACTGCTTTAAGTTCTGGTTCATATACCGTAACTGTAACTGGAAGTAATACTTGTGAAGGAGAAGATGAAATATTTGTAAACCTTCTTGACGCTGGAATTTTAGGTGATGTAGATACGTCTATTTGCGCTGGAGATAGTGTCGAGTTAACAAGCTCAGGGTGTTACTTCCAACTTTCAACCATTGCTAATACTGGAGTGGTAAATGTAAACTCTCAGGTATCTGCTGGAGATGACCACGGGGGAATTGCAGTAACACCAAACTACGTTTATTATGTTGGGAATAGCTATACAGCAAGGTACACAGCTGACCTTTCATCTTACACAACATATAGTTTGCGTGAAGGGATCTTTAGTGATCTGGCAAGCGGTCAGTTATACACTTTCTGGAACACGAATTACAACAATTTTTATTCCTCTTCATCTGTAACAAGTAATATCAACGCCATAAGAACAATGGACGCTTCATTGAATTATGGATCTACAATAACATTGTCACAGAGCATCAATGCAGGATACAACTCAGTGGTATTTGCAGGTTCTGGGTTTGTGGTTTTATACGCTGGAAACGATCAACATTTTTATAAAATTGAATTGTCTTCAGGTACCGTTACCGACCTAGGAACATACAACTTGTACAATATCAAGTACAATTCAGAATCGTGGGCTTCTTGGGGTATTGCTGAGTGTAATGGAACAGGTCATAGTTTCTTATTAAGGACAAACACAAACGCAGTTGCAGGTACGGTTGATGGGGCAATTACGAGGTTCGACCTGAATAGTCAGTCTTTTAGTGTGGCTTCTTCTTTTAGTTCACTTAACTTGAGTAGTATGGCTTGTATTACTTATTCACCTTGGCATAGTAGATGGTATTATCAGGCAGAATACAGTAACTCACTTGGATCTTATGGCGAGAATTTAGGTTATGCGAATGCTACCCATAACGGAAATGGGGGAGTAAATTCAATCAATTCATTTACTTGGAATACAGGAGCTACTTCACCAACAATTACAGTGTCTCCAACTACCACTACAAGTTATTCAGTAACGGTATCACATCAATCTGTTTCTTGTTCAGATACAATTCAGGTAACAGTAAACACATTACCATCCATATCTCTAACAGATACTTTATTAGATTGTAATAAAGACTCAATTCAACTTGACGCTGGTTCTGGTTTCTCATCTTATTCGTGGAGTACAGGAGAAACCACAAGACAAATTCAAGCAAAGAATTCAGTAAAATACTTTGTAACAGTAGGTAATTCAGCAGGGTGTGTGACTTCTGATTCTATTTTGGTAGAGTTACTAGATGCTCGAATCCATCCTGGAGATACAACCATTTGCTCAGCAGATTCAGTAGCAATAGGTGTTGGTTCATGTGGAGTTGAGGTTAACTCATTATCTCTTTCAAATGTAGCAGGAGCCAATTTACGATATGTAGGTACAAATGCGTTGAACTTTGATGATAACAGTGGAATTGCGGCCACACAAACACATGTTATTGTGAGTGGAGATTACACTACAGTAAAATATTCAAATGATTTGAGCTCAGTACAGAGTTACAACTTTGCTAGACAAGGTATTTTTAGTGATTTGAATACGGGAGAGTTGTATTCTTTTTGGAATACAAACTATACCGATTTTTCTAATAACTACAGTTTGCTATCAGGTATTAATGCAATAAGAAGAGTGAATGAAAGTAACTTGGCTTATGGCCAAACAATTACTCTATCTCAAACAATTAATGCAAACAATTCTACAAGGCTAGTAGCCGCAGGGGGAGGTTATGTGTTACTTTACGCTTATCCAACACTATATAAAATTAGCTTACCTGATGGGCAAGTAGAACAAATTGGAACGTATTACCTAAATATTTATGGAAGTGAAGGTTGGGCTGCTTATGGAGTTGCAGAATGTAATGAAGACAGCTACAATCTCGTGTATAGATATGGTAATTACTTAAATGGAACTTATTATCCTATCGTAAGGTTTGATGTAGCAAACTCGGCCTATTCAGTTGTTCAAAGTAACGGTAATGGGTTTGGTGATGCTGCTAATATTACCGTTTCTCCATGGGCCAATAAATGGTTCTTTAATACAGAAACTTCTGTTTCTCATTTTGGTTTGAGTGGTTCTGAAAAGTTAGTTTCATTTGATGCCCAAATTGAGAATGCTTTTAACTCTAGCTATGGAAGTACCGATGTTCTTTGGAGTACTTCAGACTCTGTATCATCTATATATGTTTCACCTTCTTCGGCAACTGATTACTCTGTTGCTGTAACAAGCAATTATCAAACATGTAGAGATACAATTTCAATCTCAGTAAATGCTTCCCCAGTAGTGTCAGATTCATCTAATAACCTTAGCTGTTTTGGAGATACAACAGGATATGTTGGTGTAAGTGTTTCTGGAGGTGCAACCCCATATAGCTATGCATGGTCTAGCGGAGATACAGTAGCTACTTTGTCAAATGTTTCAGGAGGTACTTACATCTACACGGTAACTGGAGATAATGGATGTATAGTGTCAGATTCCTTAACTGTAAGTGAACCAGCTGAATTAATTGTTACTTCCACTGTTTTAGAAGAAACAGACTGTCCAAGTAGCACAGATGGAAAAGCAGAAGTTACAGCAACAGGAGGAACGGGTACACTTACATATGCATGGCCTTCTGGAAGTAACGATACAATAGATTCTAACCTAGTTACAGGGCTTAACATTGTAACAGTTACCGATGCTAATGGGTGTTCGGTTTACGATTCAATTACAATTAATGCAAGCGCCCAATTAGTTAATCCAGGTCCAATTACCTCAACTAGCACATTCTTATGTCCAGGTGGAACAACTTCATTGTTTGCCGCAAATGCAGATAGCGGAGTCATTGCATACAGAAGGCTATCAGATACCTTAAGAACAACAAATGCATACAATACCATAACAATTAGTATGGCAAACCTTCCAGCTATTCAGACTGGAAACCCTATGCTAATTATGCATTATAAGGGTGATCTTGATGCGTACAACGAATATTTAAACGTACGAGATGAGAATAACCAATACATTGGTAGAAACTATACTACAACTAACTGTAATGTATGGCAGAAGGATACCATCTTCTTAACTCAAACCCAAGTTTCAAACTGGCTTTTAGATGGACAAGCCTCGTTTAATGTTTTACCGTATTACGCATACTATGTAAATGGTTGTACGTACGATTATGAAATAGCATTAGAGCTAGTTTATAATTCAGATATCGCAAAAACATATTGGTTTGATACCCCTACAACTGATACAACACTAGCAATCGGAACAGGAAGTACAGCTTCGGTTACTGCAAACGCAACAACAACTACATTCTATGCCGCTACATTTGGTGGAGGCTGTAGTAGCGCGTTTGATAGTATTACTATTTTGGTTCCACCTAAACCAGTGTCAACTTATACGTTGAGCCCTTCTTCTATCTGTTCAGGAGATACCACGCAAGTAACCGCTAGTGGAGCCGTTTCTTATACTTGGCCAAGCGATCCAACTATTTCTGGTTCTGGAACAAGTGCAACAGTCTCACCAGTAGCAACAACTGATTACTTAGTTACAGTTACAGATTTCTTTGGGTGTGCGCATGTTGATACCATGACAATAGATGTGAATCAATCACCAACTGCAAATCTGGTGGCTGTAACTCCAGTTAGTTGCCAAAGCAATAATGACGGTACTGCAGCAGTATTTGGAACAGGGGGAGCTGCACCTTATACTTATTCTTGGCCTGATGGAAGTACTTCTGCATTGAAATTTGCCTTAGCTCAAGGTGCATATGTAGTTACAGTTACAGATAACAATCAATGTTCAGATACCCTTACAGTAAATGTAGATGGCCCAACTCCAATTGATTTTGGAGCAGTAGTTTCAGATATATCATGTAATGGGCAGCAAGATGGAAGTATCGGTTTATCACCTAATGGAGGTGTTGTACCGTATACATATATATGGTCAAATGGATCAACAAGCGCATCTCTTTCAAGTTTAAGTGCTGGCTCTTACAGTGTTACTGTTACAGATGCTTCTAATTGTTCAAATGATACATCCTTTACTATTGTTGAACCATTACCAATTGTTGCTACTATCACAAATTCATCTGATGAGTCTTGTCCAGGATCAGCAAACGGATCAATAACTTCTGGAGTAACAGGAGGGACAGCGCCATTTACTTATGTCTGGAGTAGTGGTGGCTCAGGAATGATGCTCACAGGCCTAACAGGAGGAACATATACTGTAACAGTTACAGATGCAGGTGGATGTACATCAACTTCTTCAGGAACTATTGCAACGCAACCAACTTCTATAGCTATTGCATTTAATAACGTATTAGATGCAACATGTTTTGGAGAATCTACAGGTGGGGCAACAGCATTGGCAACAGGTGGAAATGCACCATACTCATACACATGGTCAAATGGAGCAGCCGTTGCTGGATTAAATGATGTAGTAGCTGGAACTTACACAGTAGTTGCTACTGATGCAGTTGGATGTCAAGCTAACAACACTGTTACCATTAATCAACCAACAGCTATAGTCTCATCAATTTCAGGAGTAAGCGATGTTACATGTGCAGGAGGAGTAAATGGAGCGGCAACGGTAAATGTTTCCGGAGGAATTGCTCCTTATACCTATACATGGAACAATGGAGGAATCTCTACATCTAATACATTGTTAATGGCAGGTACAAATACTGTTACAGTAACAGATGCCAATGGATGTGCAGATACGGTAGATGTTCAAATTAACGAGCCGTTAGCAGTTACTCTTTCTGCTATTGTTACTCCAGTATCTTGTAATGGAGCAAACGATGCGGAAGTTTCAGTAACTGTTTCAGGTGGTACAACACCGTATACATATACTTGGAATACTGGAGCAACAACCAACACAATTAGTGGGCTATCTGGAGCGAATTACACAGTTACTATTACTGATAATAACGGGTGTGTGAAAGATTCAACATTCATGATTACTGAACCTACAGAGCTGTTAGCTTCAATTACAGATTCTTCTAACATTACGTGTTTTGGAGAAACAGACGGTTGGGCTGTAGTTGAAGGTACAGGAGGAAATCTTCCGTATGCATATAGCTGGACGAATGGTTCAACAAACGATACCCTGAGCGGGGTAGCTGCTGGAACTTATTCAGTAACCTTAACCGATGCCAGTGGTTGTACGGCAAGTACAACAGTTCAGTTAACAGAACCAAGTACACCATTCGCTATAGCAATTAGTTCTTCTATTGATGTAACATGTTTTGGAGCGTCAACAGGTCAGGCTACGGTAGCAGCTACAGGTGGAATAGCACCTATCACATATATGTGGTCTAATGGAACAACCACCAATGCCATTACTTCGGTTACATCAGGAACGTATACGGTAACTGCTACAGATGCATCAGGTTGTGAGCGCACCACTTCGGTAGATATTCTTGAGCCAACAGAATTAATGGTTCAAACAACATCTGCGCAAGATGAAACATGTGCTTCAGCAGGAGATGGTTCAATTACTGTTTCAGCAACAGGAGGAACAGCGGGCTATGCGTACAATTGGTCAAATGGTGGCACAACAGCAACTATTTCGAACTTGTCGATTGGAGGTTACACAGTTACTGTTACCGATGCCAATGGTTGTCAAGTAACACTAGATACAGCTGTATCAGCTCCAGCACCAATAGTAGTTACAGTTGATTCATTGTTTGATGCATATTGCCATGGAGCGAGTGATGGATACATCAGTACATCAGCTACTGGTGGAACAGTGCCTTACAGTTACTTTTGGTCAACGGGTGAGACAAACAATTACGCAATAGGACTAGCGGCAGGAACTTATACGATAACTGTTACAGATGCCAATGGTTGCTCTGTTACAAGTTCTTCTACTGTAGCAGAACCTATGGAGTTAGTTGCTTCTACAACAGTAGAAGTTGATAATGTTTGTAATGCGGCAACAAGTGGTATTGGAATAGTTTCCGCTACAGGAGGAACTATGCCGTATTCATATAACTGGCCTACAAGTTCAACGGTAGCATATGATTCTAATCTAGCAGCTGGCTCATACATCGTAACTATTACGGATGCTAACGGGTGTTCAGATACTACGCTAGTTACCATTACAGAACCTAGTGCATTAGCAGTTTCTATGGTGGCCAATACGCCAGTAAGTTGTAATGGTTTAACAGATGGATCATATACAATAGGTGTATCAGGCGGAACTACTCCTTATACATATGCTTGGAGTAACGGAGATGCTGATAGCATCTTGAGTTCTGTTGCGGGCGGATCTTACACTTTAACAGTTACAGATGGTGCTGGATGCACAGAGACTTACACTGCAACGATTACCGAGCCTACAGCAATTGTTATTAGTGGAACAATTAGCAAAATCAGCTGTAATAGCGCATCAGATGGGTCAATTAATTTAAACACTTCTGGTGGTACAAGCGGATATAGCTATTCATGGTCAAATGGTGCCTCTTCTTCAGTTCTTACGGGATTAGCAGCAGGAGCATATACGGTTACCGTAACAGATGCAAATAGCTGTACTGAGATTGATACATTCACCATAGTGGAACCATTGATATTGGAAGCAAACGCAACTGTTGATTCTATCATCTACTGTTTCGGATATAACTCAGGAGGAGTAAGTGCAAACCCTACTGGAGGAACTGCACCGTTTACTTATGCTTGGGATAATGGAACTACTGCCGATTGGCAAGCAGGGTTAACTGCAGGTACTTATACGGTAACTGTTACAGATATGAATGGTTGTACTTCTGTTGATTCGGCTATCTTAACAAACCCTACTCAGTTGGTTGTTACCTCAAGTGTAGATAGTAATGTAAGCTGTAATGGCTT
>DIYR01000082.1 GCA_002429085.1 Flavobacteriales bacterium UBA6049 | reverse complement strand
ATTTAAAGGAATTTTGGGTAACACATAAAGTACTTAGTTACAGGCTTTGAAAGTACAGAGATGTTGAGTAAGTCAGCTGCCTCTGCAACGTCTTTCACTTCTCCATTCTTGAAAAGAATATTGATACTTTTAATGCTTTGGGAGTAGGCTCTGTTTACTACCTGATCGCTGAATACAAAATAATCTACTTCATCATCGCCCTCCAAGTCGAAATGCTCTTTCACCTGATTCTTCTTTTCTTGAATCGTTTCTTGAGAAAATTCTTGAGTGTTAATTTCGGCTCTGTAGAGTTTGCGGTCGATCAGCATCTTACACAAAGATGATAAGATGGTATCGTTATGCGATTGCCACATTTTGATAGCTCCTAGAATATCAAAATCATCTAACTGGGCAAAAGTTCCTAGTAAACCATGATATTTTTTGAAATCTTCTAACGTGTAATCATGGTATAAAAAGGCTTCTAGGGCTTCACTGCAATACAACTCTTCTGCCTCTAGAGCTAATTCTTTGGCGCGCTTCAAAATTCTGATCAAGAGCATTTCAGCAGCTAACACTGTTTTATGCAGGTATACTTGCCAGTACATAATACGCCTTGCAATTAGAAATTTTTCGACCGAATAAATCCCTTTTGCTTCAACAGCCAACTCTCCATTAGAAACGTTGAGCATACTAATCAATCGTTCACTTCCAATAACACCTTCAGAAACACCGGTGAAGAAACTGTCACGTTTTAAATAATCAAGTCGATCAGTATCTAACTGACTACTGACTAGTTGATGTAAGAATTTCTTGTGATACGTTCCATTGAAAATTTCAATGGCCAAAGTGAGTTGTCCATCAAATTGTCGGTTCAACTCTTTCATGAATAGCGCAGAGAGTTCTTCATGATTTACCCCTTTAACCAAGCTAAATTCTAAGGTATGTGAGAACGGTCCGTGACCAATATCGTGCATTAAGATGGCTACAGTAGCTCCAACAGCTTCTTCCTCTGTAATCTCGTGTCCTTTGCTTCGTAAGGTTTCAATGGCTCTAGTCATCAAGTGCATAGCACCAAGCGTATGTTGAAACCTTGTATGATTTGCTCCGGTGTATACAATGTTGCTCAGACCAAGTTGAGCGATTCTTCGTAAACGCTGAAAATAAGGATGTTCGATTAAGTCGAAAACGAAATCGTTTGGAATTGAAATAAAACCGTAAATCGGATCGTTAAAAATCTTGCGTTTACTCGTGCGAAATTCGTTCACCGTAAGGAGCTTGTTTAATTTAGTTCGCCATTTAAGCGCTACAAATCTAGCGAAACAGAAATTACATGAAGATTACAATATTATGGGCAGATGATGAAATCGATTTGCTCAAACCTCATATCCTTTTTTTAGAAGGTAAAGATTACCAAGTTTTAACGGCTACGAATGGTGAAGATGCCATTGATCTCTTAAATGAGAATCAAATAGACATCGTTTTCTTAGATGAGAATATGCCTGGTCTAACAGGGCTTGAAACACTTACACGTATGAAGGCATCTCATCCTTCTATTCCAATCATTATGATTACGAAGAGTGAGGAAGAGGAAATCATGGAGGACGCCATTGGATCTAAGATTTCAGATTACCTCATTAAACCAGTGAATCCAAAGCAGATTTTACTTTCTATTAAGAAGAACTTAGATACAAAGCGACTAGTTAGTGAGAAAACAACATCTAACTATCAGCAAGAATTTCGAAATATCGGAATGCGCTTAATGGATCGTTTGGATGCTTCTGAGTGGGCAGATATCTACAAGCAAATGGTGTATTGGGAAATGGAGTTAGACTCTTCTCAAGACAGCGGAATGCAAGAAATTTTGCAAATGCAAAAAACAGAAGCCAATCAGCAGTTTAGTAAGTTTATTGCAGACAATTATACCGATTGGTTAGATGGTGATGAAGATGCTCCGTTACTGAGTCATCAAGTAATTGAAGATGTCGTATTGCCAAAGTTGAAGGAAACGGACAAGCCACTATTCTTAGTGGTGATTGATAATTTACGCTGGGATCAGTGGATTGCCTTGCGACCTATTTTATCGAATTACTTCCGAGTAGACCAAGAAGAAACATTCTACAGCATTTTACCAACCGCAACTCATTATGCTAGAAATGCCTTGTTTGCAGGAATGATGCCTTTAGATATTCAACGAATGTTTCCAAATCAGTGGAAAGGCGAAGATGAAAAAGGTAAGAATGCACATGAAGGTGAATTCTTAGAAAGCTTATTGAAGCGCAAGGGAATCAATAAGCGCATGAACTATAATAAAGTAACCAACTTGAGATTTGGTCAAAAGCTAGTGTCGAATTTTGGGAACTTTATGAATTACGATTTAAACGTAATCGTATACAATTTTGTGGATATGCTTTCACATGCTCGTACCGAAATGGAAGTTATTCGCGAATTAGCTTCAGATGAAAGCGCATACCGATCTTTAACAGTAAGTTGGTTCGAGCATTCTCCACTGATTGAGTTGTTCAAACTAATTTCTGAAAAAGGATGTGAAGTAGTAGTGACTACTGATCATGGTACTGTTAGAGTGAACCACTCTTCTAAGATTGTAGGGGATAAAAATACCAACACTAATTTGAGATATAAGCTTGGTAAAAACTTAGATTTCAATCAAAAAGAGGTGTACTACTCTCGCAGACCAGAAGAGTTAGGATTGCCAAAATCTAATGTAAGTTCTTCATGGGTGTTTGCTACGGAAGATAGATTCTTTGCTTATCCGAACAATTACAACCATTACGTTAAATACTATAAAGACACTTTTCAGCACGGAGGAATCTCACTGGAAGAGATGATTGTACCTTTGGTGCGTTTAAGTGCCAAGTAATGAACCAAACGTTTACAGCGGTTTCAGAAGATCAATATCCAGAAATAGCAAAAGTTATTCTGCCGATTATTCAGCAGCACTCTGTAGTGATTTTTGAAGGTGCTATGGGGGCAGGTAAAACAACCTTTATTAGGTATTTATTAGCCAAAATGGGAGCAGAGGACGAAGCAAGTTCTCCAACCTATTCTTTGGTGAATGAGTATGATACAGAACAAGGTTTGGTTTATCATTTTGACTGTTATCGATTAGAATCGGAAGAAGAGGCTTACGATATCGGTTTGGAAGAGTATCTTTATGGTGATGGAATTTGCTTCATTGAATGGCCAGAAAGAGTGGCTTCTTTGCTACCACCGAACATACTCGAAGTGGCTATTTCGATTGATGCAGACAGGCGTAGAACCATAAATGTACGTGAAGTATGAATCCCTCAGATGAAACCCTCAAGAACTTGTCGCGAGAAGCGGCAATGCAGCCAAAAGAGCAACTGGTAGCTGTTGCAGATAGCGAACGAAAACTATACATCGGAATACCGAAAGAAAGCTCGTATCAAGAAAATAGAGTGGCTTTAGCTCCTGAATCGGTAGCCTTGTTAGTTAACAACGGACACGAAGTTTGGGTAGAAACGGGGGCAGGTCAACAAGCCAACTTTACAGATAGAGATTACAGTGAGGCAGGCGCTCGAATAATTGATAGCGCCAAAGAGGTCTACAAAGCAAAGGTGATTCTTAAGGTAGAGCCACCTTCATTAGATGAGATTGAATGGATGCAAGAAAAGCAAATTCTAATCTCTGCTTTGCAGTTGAGTATTCAGTCTGAAGACATCCTACGCATGCTCATTAAAAAACGGATTACAGCCATGGCCTGGGATTTCATCTTGGACGCAGATGGCAACCTTCCAGTTGTAAGTGCAATGGGTGAGATTGCTGGTAATACAGCCGTTTTAGTAGCTGCAGAATACTTGAGTAATTACAACAATGGTGTTGGATCTATGCTGGGTGGAATTAGTGGAGTAAAACCATCTGAAGTAGTGATTATAGGTGCGGGTAGTGTAGGTGAGTATGCTACACGTGCAGCACTTGGTCTAGGTGCTCAAGTAAAGGTATTTGATAATAATACCTACAAACTAAAGCGATTACAGAATAGTATCGGTATGCGTTTGTTTACCAGTGCGTTGCAACCAAAAGTATTGTCAAACGCGTTGCGTACAGCAGATGTGGCCATTGGAGCTATTAGGGCACAACATGGCCGTACACCTTGCGTAGTATCAGAAGATATGGTAGCCTTGATGCGGAAAGGGTCAGTTATTGTAGATGTAAGTATTGATCAGGGAGGTTGTTTTGAAACAAGTGAGGTAACTAATCATGAGTATCCAACATTCGTGAAGCACGGGGTAATTCATTACTGTGTGCCTAATATTGCTTCACGTGTGTCAAGAACTGCTTCGTACGCTTTGAGTAATATTTTTGCACCAATTTTGTTGAGCGTAGGCGAAGAAGCTGGAATTGATAACTTGTTAAAGAAGACCGTTGGACTGCGTCAAAGTGTATACGTTTACAATGGTATTTTAACCAATCGATTCTTGGGCGATGCTTACCAAATTCCGTACAAAGACATTGATTTGTTGATGACGGCTTTCTAAAAAACTATGTGGCGAAAACTACGTGTGTATTTCATTGGAGTAGGGCTAGGTCTTATTCTTACATGGGCACTCTTCCTTAGAAATAGAAATTCGAGAGATTTATTGGCTTGGACACCAAATGAGCGGGTAATGGCTCCTTTGCGTGCAGATGATGGATATGCTAAACCAAACCAGTATGTGTGTTGGTTAGAATGTGCCGAAATAACATCATTAGAAATGAAGCAATTGGTAGAAAAAGGAAAGGTTGATTTTGGCGAAAGCCAACCGCGTCAAGAACCTAAAATCTACCATGTTGAAGTATTGCTAGAGGATGATAGAGAATTATGGGGTAAGTTCGCTATTGCAGCTGATTCATCTGCAGCGTTAACTGAAATTGGAATTACCAATAAACCATTGAACTGTAATTGTCCATGAGTACTCAAGTACTAGATGCTCGAGCATATCAGGTGCATGTTGGTGATGTACTAGATGAATTAGATCAGTTCATTACCAAGAATTATCCAGATCACACTCCAATTATACTTGGAGATAGTAATACGCTAGCACATGCCCTTCAACTAATTGATTTTGTTGGAGTGCCTTCTTTAAAAGAAGCTGAAGTGTTGGAAGTTGAACCAGGTGAAGATTCTAAAGAGATAGAAGTTGCTAATGGTCTTTGGCAAGCGATGCTTGATTTAGGTGCCAATCGTAAAACACTGTTAGTGAATCTTGGAGGTGGAATGATCACCGATCTTGGAGGCTTTCTTGCGGGAACATATAAACGTGGAGTTCCATTTATTCAAGTTCCAACTAGTTTATTGGCAATGGTAGATGCTTCCGTTGGAGGAAAGGTTGGAATCAATTTAGGAAAATCGAAAAATCAAGTTGGACTCTTTTTAGAGCCAGTAGCGGTATTTGCTCATTTACCTTTTCTGAATTCACTCCCCGTTCGTGAGCGAATAGCAGGAATGGCAGAGATGATTAAACATGGTCTGATTGCGGATAATGATCATTTCGCGCAAGTAATGTCTTTACCAGAGGAGTTGGACGAAAACGTTTGGTTAGAAGCCATCCATCGTTCAGTAAGTATCAAAGAGGCTATTGTTCGAGCTGATTTTACAGAACAAGGAGATCGTAAAAAACTCAACTTTGGTCATACAGTTGGACATGCCATTGAATCATGGAGTCAACAACGTACTCCGATGTTGCATGGAGAAGCCATATTTGTAGGAATGTGGTGCGAAACGTGGTTATCTCATCGGTTTGGCGAATTGAGTGAAGTAGATCGAAACGAAATCTTGAATGCACTATCCACGTATCTTCCTGAAATAGCATTGTCTCAGCAAGATTTTGAAGAGATATTCTATTGGATGAGATCCGATAAAAAGAACACATCTGCTTTACTGAATTTTACTTTTCTATTAGCAATAGGTAATTCCAAGATCAATGTGGAACTT
This sequence comes from Flavobacteriales bacterium UBA6049, assembly GCA_002429085.1. Lineage (GTDB taxonomy): Bacteria > Bacteroidota > Bacteroidia > Flavobacteriales_G > Salibacteraceae > UBA6049. The sequence continues at coordinate 4,296 of DIYR01000082.1, read as the reverse complement.
ACCCAAGATCAAGTCGTTGAAAGCTTAGAGTCTTTTATAAACCGATGAAACGATATCGCATAACAGCACCCGACAGTCGCGAAATTCATGGTGAAATTAATTTGCCAAGCAGTAAAAGCGCGACAAACAGAACGTTAATCATGAATGCTTTGAGTGGTTTTAAATCAACCATTCATAGTAATTCAGAAGGATCAGATGCCCGAATCTTACGTGCACTCCTTTCTGATAATAGTACCGTTTTACAAGCAGGAATAGGAGGAACAACCTATCGTTTTATGTTGGCTTGGTTGGCAACACAAGAAGGTAGAAGTGTCCGTTTAGAGGCAGAAGGTAAAATGAATGAACGTCCAATTGGCGAGTTAGTAGATGGCTTAAATCAATTGGGAGCAGATATTCGATATACGGGTAAAATTGGTTTTCCACCTGTTCAAGTTAATGGAAAGAAATTAGTTGGCGGTCGTGCTAAAATGCGTGGAGATATCAGCAGTCAGTTTTTGTCAGCATTGGCCTTAGTAGCTCCTTATTGTGAAAATGAGGTTGAGTTGCTCATTAGCGAGAATCAAGTTTCTAAACGTTATTTTGAATGGACGCTATCCATGATGAAGCAAGCTGGAATTTCAATAGAGCATGATACATCAAGAGTAGTGATTCAGCCTGGTGCATACAGTTTGCCAGAACACGTTTATGTTGAACCAGATTGGAGTGCTGCTTCTTATTGGTATGGCTTACTCACACTAGCAAAAGAAAGTGTGGTAAAGATTCCAAACTTGAAGAATGTTACGCTCCAGCCAGATACTTCTGTGTGCAGAATTTACAATGGCTTTGGTGTAAGTACCATTTATGGCGATGAAGTATCTCAGTTGGTTGTAGATGGTAGTCAAAGAACCAGTTTTGGACACCGAAGGTTTGATTTAATAGAAAACCCAGATTTAGCACAAACCATTGCTGTTACTACCATTGCAAGGGGAGAATCAGCCACTTTGGATGGGTTGCAAACATTGAAGTTAAAAGAGACTGATCGTATTGAAGCTTTGGCAACCGAATTGAAAAAACTAGGTGCTGATGTGGAAGAAATCAATGGACATAAACTTATTCTATCAGCTGAAAAACCACTACCAAGAAGTGCACAAATTGCAACTTATGGAGATCACCGAATGGCAATGGCTTTTGCTCCATTAGCTTTGGTGATGGACGAGGTAATTATTCAAGATCCGGATGTGGTGAATAAATCGTACCCAACATTTTGGGAAGATTTACGCAGTGTTGGGTTTGGAGTTGATGAAGTATAAACAAAGAACCCTGAGATGGGCATTTCTCAGGGTTCGCTAACTATACTATTAGTAGGGTGGTGGTGTCTTATACAGGCTGAATGTGTGTGATATGTGCTGGCCCTCCTGGAGGAGCATAAATTGTTACAATAGCAGCTCCGCGAACAGGCAATGCTGTTACTGCTTCAGTGTTGCAGAAGAACTTGTAAAGCATTCCAGATACTACTTGAGTTGAAACTGCTACTGGAGCATATTTAACTCCTACAAAATTGTGCATTGCTTGTTCAAATGCTTCTTTAGCTTCTGAAGAAATGTCGCAGGTGTACGGAGACGGAGCTCCTAATAATTGATCAGACATGATTAATAGAATTATCGTTTTCCTACTCTGTTGAATAAAGGCTTTTCGGATTCCACCTTGTTGTAATCAAGACAATGTGAATAGCTATTCGATCGATTTGCAATTGCTTGATGTATACGAAAGTGTAAAGAGGTCTGATCTTTTGTTAGGATAGAAAAAACCAACTAATAAAACGGACAAAAATGACTAGTGCCGAGTAGTTTAATAGATGCAAACAGGTTAAATCTTCTGCATTATAATTCGATTGCCAGATGTTTGCATGGGCACAAAGCCCCAACTGTCATCAATTTTTGAAGCATTCATGTAAATGGCATAACGGAACAAGCGATGCTGAAAGATGATAACACAAGGATGAGCTAATAAAAAAGGCCCATCTCTTTTAGTAATGTACTCGGCTTTTACGTATCGAATCTTGTCCCAATCAATTCCTTTATCAATTCCTTCTTGTATTACCAAAGAGAAGTCTTGAAGTAAATCAGAACTATATGAGAAACCAAGGTTCATGCGCATGTTCTGACCAATAGTGGTGGTGTCTGGAGTATAAAGTTTTTGAAACGAGCTGGTCTCCATTCTGCGCAAAGCATTTACATACGCTCTGGCTAAGTCTTCAACTTCATCAAAGTTTTGTGCAATGGAGAATTGACTGATCAATAGAAATATGGCGAGTGTTAAAAATCGCATGGTGGCAAAATAGCAGAAAATAGGATGTCTTACAACCTTATGCGAAGCTGCAATCGGATGTCATTTCTCGTTTGCCCATCAATTTCTTCGTTGCCAGAGCCTATCGTATTTCTATCTGTAAACGTTGTTTGACTCCATCTTACCCATAAGCTCACTTGCCTGTTAAATTTGATGCGTGCCATTGCATAAGCTCTCCAACCTTGATTCTGCAAAGCTGGAACAGAGAAGAAATACAATACATCGTTTTCGTAGGTATAGATACGAGCATCATAATCGTCTACATCAAAGAATACCATTCTTCCATACAGAGCAATTTTGTCTTTCCAGAACGAATACTTTACGTCTTGAAAGATTAAAAAGCCTCGTTCTAAATCCATACCTTTTTCATCAAATCGACTTATTTCTATTCGATTGGCAAGACTTAGTTGATTTGTTAAATCGTAATCAATATGGAATCGTACACTTCTACGTTTGGTTTGAACAGGGCGATAAATCTCTTCGGCATTAGCACTAGAAGGATTTCGTTCTTGATGTTCTTCTCGGTAGCGAACATACAGTTGCACGTCACGATTTAATGTGTAGTTCAGTTGAGTGCTCCAATCTGCACCATTACTTGGTCTATCAATTCGATAACGTAACCACTCGAATTGGTAACGATCAAAATAGCCGCTAAAAGTCAATTTCGGAGCGATATAGAAATTAGCTCCAACATAAGTTCCTTGCTCATTTTGATTACGGCCACTTTCTCCAAATGCCCCTCCATAAATCGATTGATAATCTCTTGGGTAATTGCGCTGAAAGATGACCAATTCTAAACGAGGGTCTGGTTGAAACTGAGCTCCTGCCAAATATGCAACCGCTCCGTTTTTTGAATGAGAAACCTCGCCAAAAACGCTAACACCTTTGTATAACCAATTAAAATCTAAACCAGTGTTTACATTCTCGTTGTCGTTAAAATCAAACTGGTTGTACAATTGAAGGTTTCGATCTGAAACACCATCGTATTGAGAGAATACTCCTGTAAAACCTACTTGCAGATGCTCAGTACTGAATGCTAAGTGTGTACCAGCAATTTCTTCCCCTAATGCACGCTCACCTCTCAATTCTCCTTCCGTTCGGTGCAGGCCACTTATTTGAAGAGAAGTAAACCTCAAGTCCTCCCCAGAAAGAGAGTCGCGCTCTGCTACCCCTGCATCAATGTTCTTGTTTGAATAAAACACAGTGGCATCCCAATTCTTTTTACCTAATGTTACTCCTGCGCCTCGTAAAAAAAGGTTTTCGTTAGCACTGGTATATGGTCTTAATCCCTGACCAAATCGCATAACGTTGGTTCCTTGACCAGTTTTACCAAATGTTAAGCCGCTCCAAAATGTTAATCCTTGTCCGAATTGCGCTTGGTAATCACCCAAAGCAACAGACTTTACAATTCCAATGTTTCTGGCAAATAGGTGGGCAGAGTAAAAATCAAACCCATCAGGATTACTTCCTTCTCCAAAGGTCTCTCCTGCATCTTTTTCGGCTGTTACACCAGCAGAAAGTAACTGACCAGCTTGTAAGCGATAGCGTGCATAAATTCGATCTTGATTCCCTTCGTAAGGAACAATACTATCACTTTCTCTAGGCTCATATCCAGCTTGATCTTGAAGCACTCTGCTATATCGAATCATGGCTTCATGCCGCATAGAGTTTACCACTTTTTTGAAAGAGAAATCGTTCTTAGCAGCTGGTCCAGTAACACTCACAAAAGGTAGCATGGCCTGAATGGTAGTAGCATCTAATTCTTTGATGTTTCTCAATTCGTAGATTGAGGTAAGCTTTCCATATTTTTTAATGTAGGTGTCAACTGCAACTGCTTGAAAGGGAGTAATGATTGGGAGACTTCGTAAGTCATCTAATGATGCTTCATTTATATTGAGTGGGTTTTCATAATAAAATGAGAGCTGATCAAATAATGGCGTGTAATCTAAATCATCACGTTCACTTTGTTCT
>DIYR01000075.1 GCA_002429085.1 Flavobacteriales bacterium UBA6049 | reverse complement strand
TCAATACGCTGTTGACTTTCTTTAACGGCACTATCTGGCAAACCAACCAAGAAAAAATTAACCCCTTGACCAACGTTTACCTCAATAGTAATTGTAGTTGCATCAATACCTCTAACGGCAGCACCATATGTTTTAATGAGCATAGCAGATAATTAGAAATTCATAAATCAATAAGCGATTAGCTTAAAAGTATGGAATTCTAATTAAAGAGTTGGTGGAGTTAGTTCAATGGTTTTGTGTGTTAATTCTCGGCTCTTGTCCATGTATCAGTTCTTCCGAACATAGAAAAACCAACATAACCACGTACATCTAACACCCCATTTTCTGGAGATTCGATAACGCAGTCATAGGTATTTCCTGTTTTAGGGTCATAAATGGTACCATCTTCCCATTTTCCGTCATCCCATTTGAATCCTTTTAGAATTTGATAGCCAATAATTGGCGTGTTTCTTAAGCTTTCGTCATCATTTTTGGTGTCGGTTTTAGGCGTGCCATCAGGATTGTTGGGCTCTTTTAACCAAATTATTTTACCAGAAAAAATATTGCCTTCTTGAGTAATTTCAATTTTAGCCTCTTTACTAGATGTGAGCCAGGTTCCTAGAATAGTGCTAGCATCTTGAGCAATTAGTTGAGAGGTGAAAAGAGATAAGAATAAGGTGAACGCTATAGTTGATATATGTTTCATGATGTTTTTCTGTTTTAGAAAAAAATAAACAAAAAAGGGAAGCTTGTAAAGCCTCCCTTTTCAATACGATGTTGTGTGAGATTTATTTCACTACAAACTTTCCGCTCATCATTCCGTAGTGACCTGGGAAAGAACAAATAAACTCGTAAGACCCTTTTGCAGGAGCTTCAAATTCAATAGTTACTTCTTCGCCACCGCCAATAGTTTGAGTATGAGCAATAACATCTCCGGCTTTATCTGCTGGAATGTAGTCATTGTCTTTTGCTGAAATTGCAGCAGAAGCAAAATCAGCCTTGTCTACTCCGCTATTTAATAGAACCCAGTTATGTCCCATGGCTGCTTTAGCCATTGTTCCCACATGCTTTAAGGTTAGTTTAACTGTTTGACCTTCATGAACTTCAATCAAATCAGTGTTGAACTTCATTTGGTCGTTACCTTCAATTACCACTTCAGCGATAGCAGGTACATCTGCTTTCTCTTCTGTTGGTGCTGGTGCAGTTTTTTCAGGTGCTTTCATTTGTTTTGGAGCCTCTTTTTGTTCTCCACCACCACAGCTAGCTATTACTAAAGCCATTGCTGCTACTGCCACTGTTAATTTTTTCATGATATAAATTATGTTGAGTTTTCTGTTTTCGTTTACTGAACTAAGTTATAGCATCTGTAGACGAGATTTGTTCGGAGCTCAAAATAATTTTGAAACAGGATGAATTTCTGTATCAAACATCACAGAACAAGGATGGTTTTCTGATTTTAAAAGAAGATACGCTAACTTTCCACCCTAAAATCTATCAGCATGAAACGCATTCTACTTTGGGTTGTCGGTCCACTTACGTTGATTAGCTTAATTGCCCTTTTGTTTTTGTATTACGCATCATATTCTGAAGGTGTTCGTGCAGGAACCGTTATTAAACTCAGTAAGAAAGGGGTAGTTTTCAAAACATGGGAAGGACAGTTAAGTCTTAACAGTTTTGGTGCGGTTAAAAGTGATAATCAACTTTCTGAAGTGTTTGAATTTAGTGTTGAGAAAGGCCAAGATAGCCTGTACCATGAACTGGAAGAAGTTTCACTATCAGGTGAGCGTATCAACTTGTATTATGTTGAGCGCTATGCTATACTTCCTTGGAGGGGAAGTACAAAGTACTTCGTAGAAAAAGTAGAACGTTCAGGTCAGATTCCTGATAATAAGAAACGATTCCCAGTTCAACCTTAGAATCTAAAAGCAACACCAGGTCTTAAGACCAAAGATCTGGTAAGACCGTCAGGTCTGTTGTCTCTTACAATCATTGGAGCTCCTCCAGCAAAAGTAAGTACCCACTGATCTGATACAGCGTATTCTGCAGATACAATAGCATTTAAGGTTAAACCTTGAGAGTCTTCAGCATCTACTCTTTCTAGTTCTCCAGATATATTCGGAACGAGGTAAGTATCGTTTTGGATATGATAAATTGGAAGCAATCCAGCTTTTGCATAGCCTCGATTGAATTTGAATACTTTTTCTATTCTAAGCATTACGTCTGCTTTTCGTTCTAATTCTTGTGATAAGAAATAAGCATCTTCTTCTGGCCACTCTAGCGGATTGTACTCATTATCATTTGCTTGTACAAGTGGCACTTGGGCTCCCATAGAAAGTAACCATGTTTTGTATTTGAATTGTCCACCAAGAATTAAATCATAAGTTCCTAAAGATGTTTGATAAGGCATAGGTAGATCTTTCCCATCTATTTCATCATTTGCATTACCCGATGCAATGCGTGTTCCTGCGGTACCATAGATTTCCCAATCGTCTTTTTTGTAAAAACGGTGTGTAAACGTTGCAATGATATCTCCAATTCCATGATTGGTTCCTAACTCTCCAGAAGCGACAACGTATGGAACGGTAATTTCTATGCTATTTGATCCATCAATGCTAAAGTTTCCTTTTAACTGCGGAATGAAAAGAGGGATACGTTTTTCTCCAATTTCATAGGCAGGAATGAAACTTATTCTGTTTTTATAATCTTTTGATTCTTCTCCATCGTGATATCCACCTAAAGATCCAGCGGTACAAAAACCAGCATCGCTACAACCTTGTGCATTGCTTATTTGCGATATGGATAGGAAAGATAGTGTTGCGGCTATTAGAACTATGTATTTCATAAATACAAGATAAAATAAAGCCTGACGAGAAATTCGTCAGGCATTTGACTCTTACACATCTTAGTGATGCAAATTTTTAAAAGCGCTTATAGAGTTGGTACTAATGTGAGTTGGCAGAAAATGCTTTTTTTCCATTATCAAGCCATTTCACAAATAGATCAATATCTGGATCGTAAGCGGCAGATTCGTGCAATTGCTTTCCTTCATGATCTAGGAATACATAATAAGGTTGTGTATTTGATTGGAATTTTTTGATCTGAAAATCACTCCACTTATTTCCAACAGTTTTTATTTTCTTTCCAGTTGTTTCTGATACGTACTTTTCATCTTCTGGAAGTTCTTTTCGTTCATCCACATAAAGAGAAATGAGCACAATATCATTTCTTAGTCTTTCTAGTACACGTGGATCACTCCAAACATTTTCTTCCATTCTTCTGCAGTTTACACAAGCCCAACCTGTGAAGTCTAACATGACAGGTTTTCCAACCTCCTTAGCATAAGCCATTCCTGTTTCATAATCGTGGAAACAGTTTAAGCCATGTGGACAATGTTCGGGATCTGCTCCTTCAGGTACGGAGATTTGTCCCTGTGTAGAATGCCCAGAAGCTTGCGTAAAGGACATCTTTGTGTAACCTACTCCATTTGGAGCTTCACTATAGAATTTTGGAGGGGGGAACCCACTAATTAAACTAAGAGGAGCGCCCCAGAGTCCTGGTAATAAGTAGATTGTGAAACCAAGTAGGAATGTTGCTAAAACCCCACGTCCAACTGAGAGTTTTTCTAAAGGTGAATCATGAGGTAACCTAAACAAACCGAACATGTACATTGACCAAGCGCTGAAAACTGCAATCCAAATGGCAAGGAAAACTTCTCTTTTTAGAAGTCCAGACTGTAGTACGAGATCTGCATTAGATAAAAATTTGAAAGCGAATGCGAGTTCCAAGAATCCAAATGAAACTTTAACGACATTTAACCAACCACCAGATTTAGGTAATGTATTCATCCAACCTGGAAAAGCCGCAAATAAACCAAATGGTAACCCAAGTCCTAAGCCAAAACCAAGCATACCAATGGACAGTGCGGTAGCACCATTGTCAGTAGATAGTACACTACCTAGTAAAAGACCAATCGCAGGGCCAGTACATGAAAATGACACTAAAATTAAAGTCAGTGCCATAAAGAAAACGCCTATTAGTCCTCCCTTATCAGAAGCTCTATCTGCTTTATTTACCCAGTTTGATGGCATTGTGATTTCAAATGCCCCCAAGAATGATATCGCGAATACAATGAATATTATAAAGAAAGCGATGTTTAGTGTTGGATTGGTTGAGAATTCATGAAAAATATCAGGACTAACAGAATCAAAAAGGTGGAATGGAAGACTAAGAGCAACATAAATAAGAATTATTGATAACCCATATATAACACCTTTCCTTACACCTTCAGCCTTTGTTTTACTTTGTTTTGTAAAGAAACTAACGGTCATAGGTATCATAGGAAACACACATGGTGTGAGTAAAGCTCCAAGACCTCCTAAAAAGCTCAATAATAGAATTCCTAAATAAGATTGTTTATCCGAAGGTTCATTAGATTCTGTTGAAGCCGCACTAGCTGATTCACCTGTACCATCAAATTTAAAGGTGAATTCAACTGCTTCTGGTGGAAGACAGCGTTTGTCATCACATACCATGAAATATACTTCAGCTAAGATTTCGTTGATATCTCCTGTAACCTTAACTTTTTTAGTGATGGTAGCTTTTCCTTCAAAATAGCTTAATTCCATTAAAAAGTTGGGGTCGTACTCTGTTTTCAGGTCACCTTCTTCGCCAGTTTGACCAATAGCTTCAACGCCTTCTTTTGTTAGCAAATTGAATTCTGTTGCTATAGGTCCATCATCAGAAGGAAGGTTAACAGAATATAAGTGCCAGTGATCGTCAATAATAGCTGTAGCTTTCAGAAGATATTCATCATTTCCTAAACTTTCAATGCTGTTTTCCCAAGACACTGGGTTGAAAATACCCGGTTCATCGTTATGATTTTCTTCTATCTCTTCAGTTGGCTTAGCTTCTTCTTTTGAAGTAGCTTTTTCGTTCGATGGTGAATCTGATTTATTAATGTCAAAACTGAAATCAATGTACTCTGGAGGAAGACACTTACTGTCATCACATACCATAAACTCTAATTCTCCAGTAATCTTCGTTGCATCACTTAGGAGCTTTACTTTTTGTGTGAATACCGCAGAATGCTCGAAGTATTTTAAGCGCATTTGGAACACCGGATCATCTATCTCAATTCCCTTTGGTTCCTTGGTTTTTCCTATTAGTTTATAATCAGAAGATTCATTGAACGTAAAACTGGTAGGTACAGGACCATCAGCTGGTAAATCCATGCCATACAAATGCCAATGACCTTCTATATTGGCATTTAACTGTAGTTCGAATTCACCATTTCCAAGAGACTTGGTACTAAAAGTCCAGTCAACTGGATCTTCAATTTGTGCAACTAAGGGAGTTATCGCTAACGATAAGACTGCGACAAGTAAAATCTGAAAGGTTCTATAAATCATTTTCATATGTATAAAACTACCTGATAGAGAGAAAGCCAAATGTAGCTAATCTCAAAAATTGGTATTGTCAGGATAACGCCAAATTAACTCACCATAACTTAATGTACTAGTTCTTGATTTGGTTTTAAACCAAAAAATCTTTGGATACTTAGTACAGATGCATACATGAGTGGAGTATCTAAAAAGGCAAAAAGAGCTTTAAACATCCATCCATCTATAATAAGTGCGAGTATTTGGTTGAAGGGAAGAACACCTATAAATAAAACGCATACTACTAATGTGGTATCTACAAGTTGAGATACTATGGTAGAAGCATTGTTTCTGAGCCACAGATACTTTCCGTTGGTTAGATTTTTCCAGAAATGATAAATACGAACATCAACTGATTGCGCTACTAGGTAGGCTAACATAGAAGACAGAATTACTCGCCAAGAATTGGCAAATACTTGTTTGTACATGATATCAGAAACAGGAGAATCTTCAATAGCTGAAAATTGGTTTCCAAGCCAAAGTGTGAATAGCACAAAAACGGATGCAAAGAACCCAGCGATTACAACTCGCTGGGTTTTCTTTTTCCCATATATCTCTGATAAGATGTCGGTAATTAAAAATGTTATCGGGTAAGGCAGGATTCCTGCGGAAATCTGGAAGGTTTTGAATCCCAAATTTACACTCACAAATTTGTTGGCTATTAAGTTGGTGGTTACTAGAGCTGCTATAAAAAGTGATGATAATAAGAGAAACAGGAAATCTGCTTCTTGGTGCTTGTGTTGATGCATATGCCTCAGGCAATCTTTACGGTATGTATTCGATGAATTGGAATGGAAACACCATGCTTTAAAATAATGTTTACTTCAGTTGTTGCCCAAATAGTGGTATACACTTCTTTGAGCCCAAAACTGTCTTCAAAAAGAATACGAAATTTGATTTTTTCAAGATTGCCAGCCCTTGTGGCACGAACTAATCGTTCTCTTCTAGTCTTGCGATCTTGTAAAGAGATTAGCACGTCTTCTTGCGGATATGATAATCCTCCAACACGTTCTTTTTCAATAATTATGGGCGTAAAACTGCCCTCAGCCTTTGCTGTGAATTGGGTAGAGCTCATAAATGACCTGATTTTTAATCGATTGATTTCGAAATGATAAGATAGATATTCTTGGTGTTATTTCCAAGAGCAAAATCACGACTTGTAGC
>DIYR01000233.1 GCA_002429085.1 Flavobacteriales bacterium UBA6049 | reverse complement strand
TAAAAGTCGAGATGACTTCTTACTTAAAATTTAAATGAATGAATCCATAATCTATTTTATTACGGAACATTTCTCCTAATAGTTTAGTTGAGCATTTGTCCATCTTTATAAAGTCAAAAAACAGCAAAACCCCGCAAAATCGCTTTTACGAGGTTTGTAAGTTTACTATTTTTTCAACCGTATTACTTCAAGCCAACAACCAGTCTTTGGCTTCCTTCATATCCGAAAAAAAGCGCGTATCTAAAGTCTTGGCTTCTTCTTCGCTCAGAGTTTGTTGTACCGATAGTTGCGTTACAAACTCTTGGGAGGCAATCAAGGCTACTTTTTTCACTCCATTCATCTTATTCTTTTTGGTGACTTCTACATCGGTCCACTCCTGAAGTTGAGGGCTCACAATAAAGCGAAAGTTCAAAGTATCTATCAACTGTCGCTTTACTGGGTGCTCAGCTATGCAGCCCACTAGTTTCATTAGTTCGTTTTTAAAATCTGCTTCGTCCATTTGGATGCTTTCTTCCATCCATTCATTGTGCATAATAGCATTGGTTTGATCGAGAAAAATACGTTGGTATTGGCTCTCGTAAATTTTTTGTGTTGTCATTTTTGTTCCTGTTTGAATATATATTGTATTATACACATACGAAACAGTACCAAACAAAGTTAAAGTCACTCGCTGATATTGCTATAATTACTTCCAAAATTAGGCAAACACCGAAGGGTTTCCAGCATCATTCCTGGCACTATTCACGTTATTACTCTACACTCCTTCCCTTATACTCCATCAAATATTCTATCTAAACTTAATAAACCCATGAAAACGATCTATGAAAGTCAGGTACTAAGGGTTGACTTGGAGTCAACCAACCCAATCATTATTTTCACCTGGCTAACGGCCTCCGCAGCAATGTCTTATGAAGATTACCAAGAAGAAATGCAGCAGGTGGCTCAGCTTCAAATTACTTACAAAACCCATAAGCCACTGGTAGACATTCAGGATTTTCAATTTGTCATTACCCCTCCTATCCAAGAATGGGTAAGATCAACACATTCTAGCACAGTTTACCAAAGCGGGCATTCATAAAGTAGCTTATGTAGCCAGTCAGTACGCATTTACGCAGGTTTCGGTAGAACAAACGATGAGTGAACCCTATGGGTCTACCTTTAAAACACAGTATTTTAAAACTTATAAAGAAGCGCGAGATTGGTTATTGGCTGATTAAAACCGATTTCTTGAATCTATCTATTTGCCCGTCAATTTATCGTCCCACACTTGTCTGTGCCGTAAACTTTTAACTATCACAATACGTTGCACAGACACATTCACACATTTTTTGAGTCATGCAAGTATACAGAAACTCATTTTGCCTCATCGACTGGGATCAAGATCGTTCTTTTTTGTATGTCAAATGGCTAGATAATAACATTTGGCACCGAGATGAATCCGAATACCGCAAATATTTCGAGCTATATGTCCAACAAGTAGAGCATTACCACGCAGCAAACGTATTACAAGATATGGCAGACACTCGCTACACCATTGGTATTGAAAACCAAGCCTGGACTGTCCAAGAAATGTTTCCTCGCTTAGCACAGGCAGGCGTTAAACGGGTTTCTTTATTGGTAAGCCGTGATTTTATTACCAGTTTATCCATAGAACAGGTAATGAATGACGCCGAAGCATACGGAATTAGATTCGAAACCCGTTATTTTACCGATCGGCAAGCATCACTTGATTGGATGTTGGATGCCAGTATACTCTAAGCCTCCACTTATTTTTCTCATTAAAAAAGTGTCCTAAAGGAAGAATTCGACAACAATGTTGTCGAAGCTAACAAAAGTTATCCACAATCCACATTCTCTAATGTGTATAAGTTACAACAGGCACAATTTGTGACCCAAGTTTTCGGTCGTAAATACTTGGGAATCCTAAACCTGCGTTTATTTTTGTAAGAATAATTAATCACTACCACTGCGGACCATGTATCACAGAAGCTTTTATTACTATACGCTACTTACTATAGTATTCTTTTTTTTACACATCAGGCACACATCAGCACAAACTCAATTGCTCTCCGAAAGTGAGCTTTTAGAAGCAGAAACCTATACTACGCTCAAAGAAGCCCTCAAAAATCCTGATAAAGTATATAAGTTTAAACTCCGAAATCATTATTTGGAAAAAATTCCTGAAGCACTTTTTCAGTTCAAAAATATTCAAAGCCTCGACTTAAGCGTCAATCACTTCCGATCTTTTCCTGAGGGAGTATTTCGTTTCAAAAACCTACAAGAGCTGTACTTAGGCAAAAATTACTTCAACAAAGTACCAGACCGTATTGTCGAACTTGAGCATTTGAGAATTCTAGATTTGCAATGGAACTATCTTACTACGCTACCCGATAACTTGGGGAGCCTTGGTAAGCTGAAAGAGTTGAATGTAAAATGGAATGCCTTTGTTACCTTTCCAGAAGTAGTCACCAAAGTAACCTCGCTGGAGCGTTTAACGCTGGATTTTAATAAGCTCAAAAGAATCCCTGCCTCTATTGGCAAACTGGCCCAATTGCAATACCTCAAGCTATCGGGCAATCGGTTGGTAGGTTTACCCAACTCGATCGGTAATTTGCAGCAGTTGCTTCAGCTAGATTTATCAGACAATCATTTTATTGCCTTACCTCGGGAAATAGGTACCCTGGCTATGCTCGAGATTTTAGACTTGGGGAATAACCAGATTACCCGCATTGGCAAAAAAAGAATGGCAGAGCTGATCAAAAATCGGCAGATTAATAACATTACCAAACTTCCCGATAACCTACATATGCTTACCCAACTCAAGACCCTCGATTTGGTAGGCAATCAGCTTACTGA
>DIYR01000038.1 GCA_002429085.1 Flavobacteriales bacterium UBA6049 | reverse complement strand
AAGCTATTGCTGCAAATCCCTAGATCCCGACGAGTCGGGGAATTGCTAAAGTCAGCGCGTAAAAATCGCGTTTTTGATTCAGATTATAATTTTAAACGTATTCTTTAAATTTACTCAAAATATACCTGTACATATCTTTTCAGAACACTTATTCTCGGATGAATGTTCATTGAAAGCAATGATCCAGCAGGAACAAGTCATCGACAAAAACAGAATATTCAGAAACTTTGCCAAAGCCTGACAAATAGACAAACTTTTATGCATAAATCTCGACTTATTGGCACTAAAGCCAGGCTGATCGTGTTGATATGACAGACTGGTCTAATTGAATGTTGTTTTTTCTAAATCAGAACTGTTTTTGTTAGTTTAAACCTTTAAGTTTATTATGAATACTATGCACTCAAATATCTCAATTTACACTCATAACATAGGATAAGCCATGACCTTAAAAGAAGAATTAAATGCACTCAGAACCCGAGCAGCTAAAGGATTAGCCGCTCAGGGACATGATCATTATATTGACAATATCAATAAATCTGGAAAGTTAGCCAGTGTTCCTGTGGTAGGAGAGATAGCTCCTTCGTTTGTACTGCCAGACGACAAAGGAAACTTTGTGAGTAGTGAAGTGCTGCTGCAAAGAGGTCCTTTGATTGTCTCATTTTACCGTGGTGATTGGTGTGTATTTTGTAATCTGGAGCTACGCGCTTTGCAACGTTCTTTAGCGGAGTTTTTACGTTATGGAGCAAGCTTAGTAGGTGTTTCTCCTCAAACGGTCGCCTATTCACATATGAATGCTGATCGTCGCAACGTACAATATCAAATACTTTCTGACTCGGGTAATAAGATCGCCAATGAGTATGGGCTTATGTTCTCAATGCCGCAGCAAATGGTTAATGCCTTTAATACCTTTGGGATAGATATTGCCAAGGTAAATGGAGGACAGAATCAAGTAGAAGTGCCTGTGCCTGCTACTTTTGTAATTAATACGGACGGACGGGTAGCTTACCGTTTTTTAGATGCGGACTACACCCAGAGAGCTGAACCTGCAGAGATCATTGCTTGTTTGATGGATATTAGGTCCAAGGTGGCTTAGTTTGCCTGACCAAGCAGGGACATTTGTAACGGGTAAAAGGTCTTTAAGATGCTTTTACCCGTTATTGTTTTATGAGGGAGTCTTTAAAGTTTTTTATGTAGAGAGGATTTTCTCAGGTGAGTGTTTTTCTCTGAGCAATTATTTCTTGTTATTGTTTTTTGTGTACATTGTAGTATCAAGCAAGTCCTTTAAAAAATAAAAACATGACTTTACAAGAAGAGTTACAAGCCATGCGGGAAAAGGCGTCAAGTGGGGATTTTTTTCAAATACATGAAACGGTAATAGAGGATTTACGGAAAACTGATAAACTAGCCAATGTTCCAGTAATAGGATCAGTGGCTCCTCCTTTTAACCTACCCGATGAAGAAAACCATTTGGTAAGTAGTACTTTCTTGTTGAAAAAAGGTCCCTTGATTATTTCCTTTTTTCGGGGTGATTGGTGTGCATTCTGTAACCTGGAGTTGCGTGCTTTGCAGCGTTCTCTGGCCGAGTTTCAAAAATTTGGGGCAAGCTTAGTTGGTATTTCGCCCCAAGCGGTTTCTTACTCGCATATGATGGCCGATCGTCGCAATGTACAATATCAGGTATTGTCAGATTCGGGAAACAAAATTGCAGATAGTTATGGTCTTATGTTTACAATGCCCAATGAACTCCAAAATGCTTACAAAGCCTTTGGGATAGACATTGCCCAAATTAATAATAACCCGTCTTCGGCAGAAGTACCTGTACCTGCGACTTTTGTAGTGAATACTGATGGCCTCATTAGTTATCGTTTTGTAGACGCTGATTATACCAAAAGAGCAGAACCTTCTGAAATAATTGCGAACTTGATGACAATTAGCGCCTAGAAAATGAAATAGTGCATTATATTGAACCTTTGACACTTTTAAGAAATAAAATAATACTAAAAAAGAAATGGACACTTATAAATTACAGGATATTGTAGATGAAGGATTTATTAATGATATTCGTAATTCGGGAAAATTGGCTAAAGTACCACAAATAGGGCAAGCCGCCCCACCCTTTAATTTGCCCGATGAAGAAAACCATTTGGTAAGTAGTGCTGCTTTGCTAGAAAAAGGCCCCTTGATTATTTCTTTTTTTCGGGGTGATTGGTGTGCGTTTTGCAACCTGGAATTGCGGGCCTTACAACGTTCGTTGGCGGAGTTTCAGAAGTTTGGAGCAAGCTTGGTAGGTATTTCGCCTCAAACAGTATCTTACTCTCATATGATGGCTGATCGTCGTAATGTACAATATCAGGTATTGTCAGATTCGGGAAGCAAAATTGCAGACAGTTATGGTCTTATGTTTACAATGCCCAATGAACTCCAAAATGCTTACAAAGCCTTTGGGATAGACATTGCCCAAATTAACAATAATCCCTCCTCAGCAGATGTACCTGTACCTGCTACTTTTGTGGTCAATACCAATGGCCTCATTAGTTATCGTTTTGTAGACGCTGACTATACCAAAAGAGCAGAACCTTCTGAAATAATTGCGAACTTGATGGCAATTAATAATTAAAAAAGTAGAGTTGGTAAGTTAGTTGCAGGTTTTTATTATGTGAAGTCATTTTGACTTCCATTACTTTTCTTAATGTAGTTACACGAACTATTGAATCAATTTGTAGATTTACCCTATGTCAGATCAATCACCTACATCTCAGGAGCAAGTACATTTATTAGAAGAACGTATTCAAAAGCTAGAGCAGGCATTGAAAGAATCGGAGCAGGTAGCCCAATGGTTGTTGTTGGATAAGCGTGCTATGGAAATGCGCTTTAAAGAATCGGAAAAACTGGCTCGTATAGGATATTGGGAGACTGATTTACAAACCCAGGAGTTGCATTGGTCAGATGGTTTTCGGGAGATTTTGGGATATAACGTGGATACCGAACCCGATATGAAACTCTACAAAGATATGATGTCTGAAGAGTATGCAGAGCGATTGAATGCAGCTATCCAAAAGGTATTTATCAATAGAGAAAACTATTCTTTTGAACATAGCCTGGCCCGACCTGATGGGCAATTTCGTACTGTAGAGCTTACACTTAAATTGGTGTTTGACGAACAAACCCAGCAACCTACCAAACTACTAGGCATTGTACAAGACATTACTGCCCGTAAAGCTTCACAAAAAAAACTTGAACGCCTTTCGTTGGTGGCCGCTAAAACTTCTAATGCGGTATTTATTCTGGAAAAAGATTTGAAGTTGGAATGGATGAATGATGGCTACACGCGTATGACTGGATATACTTCGCGAGAGTTAAGAGACAAATATTTGCATGAAGTGTTGGCACTGTGTGGTTGTGATCTTAGAAAGTATGAAGACTTTGCCAAGAACCTGTCTACCAGCGAATCCATTAGCCAGGAGTTGAAAATAAAGAACAAGCAAGGCGACCCGCTGTGGATTTTGATGAGTCTAACTCCCACTCATGACTATTCACTCAATTTGGTCAATTATATTGCGATTATTATCAATATTACCAAACGTAAAGAAGCAGAAGATAAGCTGGTATCTGCTAACAGAGAGCTCAAAGAAAAAAATGGTATTATTGAAGAAAAGAACCAAAGTATTACTGAGAGTATTACATATGCTCAACGCATTCAAGCTGCGATGTTGCCTTCATTGAGTGATATTCAGAAAGAGTTGCCTCAGTCGTTTGTGTTGCTTAAGCCTCGTGATATTGTGAGTGGAGATTTTTTTTGGTTTGCGACTCCTCACCAGCATGATGAACAGGGACAAATCATTAATAAAGGCAAAGTAATGATTGCGGCCATTGATTGTACCGGACATGGAGTGCCAGGGGCTTTCATGAGTATGATTGGCCATTCGTTACTAGATGAGATTGTCAATGAGCGAGGGGTGATCACTCCCGATCGTATATTGTCTTATTTGCATGCTGGAGTACGGTATGCGTTGCGCCAACAAGATAGTCAAAATCGGGACGGAATGGACCTGGCATTAGTTGTACTTTGTAAAACGATGCATACGATAGAGTTTGCTGGTGCCAAAAATCCACTGTTGTATATCCAGGAGGGGGAGATGCAAATGATCAAGGGAGATAAGTTTGCGATTGGCGGAGAAGATGATAATCGAGAATATACGCTGCATAGAATAGATGTTTCCAAGCCCACCACTTTTTACATGTATTCGGATGGTTATCAAGATCAGTTTGGGGGGCCAGCCGGAAAAAAATTCATGCGTAAAAATCTACGTAAACTTTTGTTAGACAACCACCAAAGACCAATGCCTGAGCAGCAGCATCTGTTAGATTATACCATAGAAAAATGGAGACGTGAAGCTGATGAAAAACAAGTAGATGATATTTTGGTAGTAGGAGCACATTGGCCTGGGAGTAGTGGCTAACAAGAACAAATGATGCACAAATGAATATCGAACAGCGATTAACGAACATCGATTTTTGAAATATAGCCAATTCAAGTGCTATCACTTTCTTTTTACCTTCAAATTTGCGATTGGGTCTGGAAACCTGATTGAGTAAAATGATTCTGGAATGAATAATCATCCATTACTTCTAACGACTTTCATTGTTAGTTTCGTTGAGAGCCAATGCATCGGTATTTTGGACATACGCCCTATGGTTCAGGGTTCGTTAATCGGTGTT
>DIYR01000172.1 GCA_002429085.1 Flavobacteriales bacterium UBA6049 | reverse complement strand
CTTTCTTCTTTTTCTCTACGATGTAGAAAGAAACGTATACTCCGTCTTGTGAGGTTTTGAGCGTTACAGGCATGTTGTTTCTAGATAGTTTGTATTTACTACCTAAAATACTTTCGTCCATAGAGATTACGTAATCGCCATTCGGAATGTAGAATTCGTATTTCCCGTCAATATCGGTTAATGTGTGATATACCTTATCGTTGGTTGCGGTAATCTTTATGCGCGATAGATCGAATTTTTTAGTTGTATCGGCCACTGCTATTTTTTGGCGCTCTAGCACTACTTCTCCGTATACCTTCACCCCTCTTACAAAAGGCACGTAGTATACTGAGTTACCAAATACTTGAATAGAATCATCTACATTCGGGAACCAACCCATTTCGTTCTCTAATGGAATTACATTGAATAAGAACGATTCCATTGGAACGTTCATTAAAGCTGCCTCTCCCTTTTTGTTAGTCAATACTTCATCTGTACCAACGCGTAATACCACATTCTCAATTGGTGGCTCATCGCTTTCCTTAATTCCATTTCCATTGATATCGTAGAACGATACAAAGTAGATGGAACCAGATTTCTTCTTTACAAACGGCACAGGTACACCAAACTCTTTACGTACGCTTGCTCCAATAGCCAGATTGTTATTGGTGCTTCTGCTAGCATCATCTATGTTATTACCTGGTGCAGCAATATCGCTATATACAGCTCCATACTTACTGGAATTGTAGTTGTAACTGGCATTTATACTGAATCTCCATCCAGAATTAGAGAAGTAGAACAACTCTGGGAAGAAACCAACACGATGGTTTTGGAAGGTATTTCCGTAATTATAAACTACACTAGAACGTAGTAAAAGGTGCTCGTTTTTAAACTGGTACTGATTTTGAACAGATAACCTTACGTTTTGTGGTGTGGTGTTGTCTAAACGATTATCGTATAAAAATGCATCAGATAGAGTTCCCAAATTGTAACGTGCCGTAAAGTTCCACACGCGATACCTTACCAATGATGATAATTGGAAGTTAAAGAAGTCTTTTCCAGACTCTGCTCCTACAGGTAAACTATAACCTGCACGAGTAAAAATGGTTGCCAAGAAATTCTTTGCGTAGTTATTGGTAGAATATCTGAAGCTTAATCCACGACTATGTACTTCGGTGTTCAAGTAATCGCGAAAATCGTAGTATGCACCATACTGGTAGGTTCCTTTTTTCTTTACTGTAGAAAACACCAAATTATTGAAGAAGAAAATCTGCTGATACAACTCCTCGTTTGTTGTGCGATTATACGTGGTGTTGTCTTGGTAATTATTGGTTAAGTACAGTTCCCATTTTTGATTGATGGTATAACTGCTTCGTTGATTTACATTGAAACGACTAAATGCACCACTACCAAAATTGCGATCGTTGTAACGAGAGCCAAGGCTAAAACGTAGTTTCTTTTTAAGGAAGATGCTAGAGTAATTTCCACCAACTAAATACCCCTGCGTAGGATCTCCAACGGTAGATCTACTAGTAGCCACACCAATTAAGCGGATATTATGCTTTTTGAACAAAGAGAAGCTTGGTAATAATGAATACGAATCAATGTTTAATCCTCCTACTTCACTTATTTGACGACCAAATCGAGCAGTTACTTTGGCATACTCGTTCATGGTAAAGGTATAGTAACCTCCATAGGCTTCGTTTCTGACATCGCTAAACAGTTTAGGCGATCTGGTAAAGAATGCACCTGCTTTGTGTCTATCAGATAAGGTGTAAGAGGCCTTTACCCCTTTTCCGAAACTATTGATACCAATTATGTTACCATTTACTTGCCCTACTTCTAGGGTTTTCTTTTTATCAAAGTATCCGATGTACCAAGGTGAATTATCTAAAAATTCGCTTGAGTAATAGTTTCTTACGTAGTTAATCTGTGTAAAGTACGCCAAACTAGCATCTTGACTAATTTGCTTAAATCCGCGCATATTTAGTGACATAAACGAATTTTCGTCTAGCACGTTTTGTACATTCCCCTCTACTACCAATGGCAAGGTAGATATACCATAAGGAGTAACTTTTGCCTCATTAGGTAATCGAATAAAATCAACTTTATTTCCCTGTTTATAAGATCCAGAACCTAAGGTATTAGGCTCGCTACTGTTGATGTAAAGCGTATATTTTTTGTAGTATTCGTTAAAACCAGGCTTGTAGTTATTAATAGAGATAGATCTGGAGTTTCTTTCGGCACCAATTATAGTAGAAGCTTTATAATACAACGTAGTATCTTTTCTACTCTTTAAATTCATGTTTAGGTACGGATCATCTAACTCATTTCCATTAGTGTCTAGAATCACTAAATCACCTTTAATGGTTTTATTCTCTAAGAAAATATCTTGTTGGTAGTTACCCGTATTTTGAATATTGTAATTAAAATCGATGGTTTCTTGACCATTCTTAAAATACAGCCTATTCCCTGGTTCAACGCTAATATTCCAAGAAGTACTTTTAACCGTTCTTAAGGTAAAGTAGTTATTCGCTATTTGGTAACTATCCTCGTCTAGTAAGAATGCATTGATGATTACTTCTGTTCTTCCTTCAAGCAGTTTATTAGGAACAAGAATCACTGGAATATAGATGGTATCACCAATAGGAGATTCGAATACCTCATTCACATCGTTTAAAATCTTCCACCCGCCCGGAGCAACAATGTCTACAGTGAATTTTACGGCTTCGTTTCGGTTGTTATATACTTTGAGGACGTTAGAAACAACTTGTCCTTCTTTCAATTCAATTTCTGGGAGATTAAAACCCGTAAGCACTTTATCGAATTCGCTTCCGGTTAACTCATTGTTAGAGTCTGCAGCTAAGGTTCTATCTGCTTCTGCAATTTGGTAGGTAGTTGAAGTAATAGAAGTATTTGCCTTTACGTGTTGACATAAAAGCACAACACACACCAATAAAATTGGCATGTTGACTAAAAGGGCTTTGATATGCTTAAGGCTAAACAACTATTAAGGGTTTTCTTCTAAATGGAACCTAACGTTCAGTTGGTATATACCGGGGTTATAGGCAAAGCTTGGGGTTACTCTTATGTCTACTGTAAAGTTGAACTCATCGTAGTTTGTTAAGTAACTTCCTGGACCATTTACGTTTAAAGCACATGATCCGGCTGGTGTAACGGCTAGTAAAGGCTCAATGATGTTGATTAAATCGCCATCTGTGGTGAATGATTGAAATACTCCATCTATTGGTGAGGTAGAGCACGTATTTCTTACTCTTACTTCTAACGCACTAATAGGTGGGTTATCTCCTGCTCCACTTCCGTATTGCAGTAATTCTTCCCACTCATCTGCTGGAGTTGCCACACCACCATTTTCTACAATCATGGTTAAACTCCAAGAACACAAAGGGTCTACAATGGCTTTATCTTCTACTCGCACACGAATTCTAGCCACGCTATTAATGGTAATTCCTCCACTGTACGAAGAGAAATCGTCAAATGTTAACAGCGCACTTTCTGTTGTGTTAGGAACAATTTCAACTAACCCACAATGAATCTGACCCATCGCTATGTGCAACGAAAAGAGACATGTGAGTACTGAAATGAATTGCTTTATAGGAGACATAAACTATATGTGAGGTAAAAGAACAGAGGATATGAACCCAATCATACCCTCTGTAGCTGAAAATCATGAATCTTATTGATCTTCTAATAAGATGTATTGAACATACATAGTGTAAACACCAGGCTCAGCATAAGTACCTGCACCATTTACAGTTACAATATCTTCAAAAGTTGCTCCATCTGCATCAGCTGCATTAGGGAAAACTGCTGGTAAACCAGGCATAATTCTATAATCAATAGAGTAATAGTAATCTGAAGTAGTACCAGTTTCAGTTAAGTAGCTACCACCAGGCAAGAAATCTTGACCTGCAGTACCAGAAGTACCTGCGTGACCACCAATATACTTATCGTTAGTTGTTGGAGGAGTGTTAGTACCACCATTTACGTATAAACTATTACCAGCACTTGGAGCACCAGCAACAGAGAATGGTTGGCTATAATCAGCAAATGTACCAGCTGCTGCACCTGCACCATTGTTTGTTTGGTTTTGTCTTAACTCTAACAAACTCAATGGTAAATCAGGAACTGCGTTAGGGTTGTTATCACCGTAATCTATGTGCTGATCCCAAAACTCAGGACCATTCGTACCTGTAGATCTACCAACAGCATACAAATCCCAGCTTACTGTAGAACTTACTTTCAAAATTGTAGCACCATAACGAGTGATTCCTGTGTAGTACTCGTTAATTTCATCGAATACGAATTCAATTTGATCAGATGTAGTCATATCCAATTGAAGAACTGGCTGTAAATCCATTGTTACAGTTACATCTTTTTCATCAATAAGCTGAGCTTTTGCACTCA
This sequence comes from Flavobacteriales bacterium UBA6049, assembly GCA_002429085.1. GTDB lineage: Bacteria > Bacteroidota > Bacteroidia > Flavobacteriales_G > Salibacteraceae > UBA6049. The sequence continues at coordinate 6,584 of DIYR01000172.1, read as the reverse complement.
TACTTCCTAGTAGTAAGAACGCACCTAGAAGGTAAGATACTTTTTTCATAATAGTTGGTATTAAAATAATTATTGATTTACTTATTTAATTTCAAACTGCGTTTTTGCTGCTTGAATTTCTTCAGATCCTTCATAATCTAACACTCCTACAGCTACATATTTACCCTTAGGTAGTGCTTTCGGTAATGTGTAGTTAAAATCACGAATTAATTCTGGAACAATTGTGAATCTTTTAACGCTTAAACGTTGCTGCTTTCCGCTATCTAAATGAGTTAAATCTATATAAGAAGTACAGTATGCAATACCATCGCCCATATTAGTAGCTTCTATAGACATAATATTTACAGAGTCTTTCTCAATAAACTTAAAGTTGGTAATCTCTACTTGATTGTTCGCCACATTTGGTGGGTTCTGATATACAAATACACCAAAAGCAAACGTTGGTATAACACCTAGAGCTACTGTGCCTTCGCTCTTTTTAGCTGGCTCTAATCTATTACGTGGTTCTTCTTGCTCTACCATAATTACATTCCAAGCACTTCTTTCGCCTGTGCCATCAGCAGGAATTGTTACCGTAAAGCTTACTTGCTTCTTTTCACCAGGTGCAACCTCAATAAATGTTGGAGATAAGTTTAACCATTTAGACAAAGAGTACTTTCCAGTACCACTAGGTAAGAAACCTGTCTTACCCTTACCATTCATGTTAAAATCGTATTTGTTAACTCTGAATTTTTGCGGCTTGTCTGTATCGTTCTTAACGGTGATTTCGTAGGTTTTAGACTCTCCCGGCTCCATTGCTAAATGAAAATGAGCAGGTGACACTGAAATACCTTTTGTTTTGTAGTCATTCTCTGATGATGAACCCTCTTGAGCTCTTACAGTAAATGATGCTAGTACTAACAGTAATAATGCGAATCTTTGAACCATAACTTATTTAAATAATCTTCTTTATTATCAGCTAATATGCTTATGTATAATGCTTTATAAAATAGTTTCTCTTTAACAATGGAATGTACATATCCACTTACAACTTTTCTCAAGTCATTCATTTTCTGCTTTTTTCGAGTTTTTATTGATGTTTACTGTAAACATCAATAACTCTTAGCATCTTTTATGATTTTAATGATGAATGTGTAATTCTGGCTTCAACAATTTAGAAATCTATATAAGTCGACAACAAGCTTTATGACCTCCCCAAGTCATTTTTATTTCCTTACTCTTTTGCTTATATCGAACTTTAGATTATTGCTTCTAATTGTTATTGATTTTCATTCTCCTAATTGTATAAAGTTTAATGCAACTATGATTTACGCGGACTAAAATAGATTGAGTATTGACTCCACCCACATCTCCATAGCGTTAATTCTAGAGCAACTCTTTGATGAAGAATATAATTTTACACAATACACTATACGTAATATTATATTGTGTTTAGGCGGATTAAAATCATATCATCTTGCTTTATCCATAACTTAAAGTGATGACTTAGGAAAGCCTGAGCAATACAAGATGTTAAAGAATGTGAATAGACACACTTTAATTCCAATCTACACAAGAGTGACAGAAGGTTATTCTGCCATTCTTAATATTCATATCTAAAAGATTGTAGTTCGTTAAGCTTATCATCCACTCTTTCAATTGCTTGCTTCAATAGCGAACTCTGGCTTGCATCCAAAACTCTTTGTTTAGAGGATTGGTAGTACAACTTGGCTTGATTAAGATCGCCATTTTGTTCTGCCATCTCCCCTCTTATCCCCTGCACTCTCCACTTTTCAGCTCCTGGAATACGTTCGAGATGAGTTAATAATTTGTATGCTTCTTCTAACCTATTTAACAGAATGAGTAATTGTGCATAATCAAAACATGTATCTATGTGACATGGGTTACTTTGTAAAGCACTCACAAAATAAGATTCTGCCAAATCGAAGTTTTTCAATTGTTCAAAGTGTAGCTTTCCCATTAAGTGATTTGCTCCTGCATGTTCTGGATCTACGCTTAAGGCATAGTTTACATTCTCTACTACTTCTTCCCAATCGTAATTATAATGGTCTAATCCTTTCAGATAATACTGATCTGCTGCTGATAAAGACATAATTCTAGTTTTTTAATGTAAAGCGCGAACCCTCATATACCCTAACAGGGTTTCCTCGCTCTAATTGAGTGTGATTTATCCAAGCATCTTGCGCTTGCTGTTGGTGCTGAATTTCTGAAGCTTCTTGCAATACAACGGCCAGTTTCTGAATGGCCAGTTTTCTATTTTGTTGCTGCGATCTGCTTTCTGATGCTGTAACTACTGTTCCAGTTGGTATGTGTGTAGCCCTTACTGCTGTACTCACCTTGTTTACATGTTGCCCACCAGGGCCTCTAGCTCTTGTAAATTCAAAGCGTACATCTCGTTCGTTCAAAAAATCAGAAGTGTTCAACTCATCTATTAAGTTGATGCCCACAAACCAATTTTTACGCTTATGCATTGGTCTGAATTTACTTTTCCCTATCCACAAAACGCTCCCAACTAAGCTATTGGTCCAAGAAGAAACTTGTTTTCCTTCTATCTTAAGTGTTGCTGCTTTTAGGGTACCAGATTCTGTTCCTATTTCGCGCTGAACAACAGTTAACTTATATCCCAACGCTCTTCCTTCGTGAGCAAGTGCTTTGAGTAATTGGGCAACTACCCAGCAGCATTCTGCTGGGCCTCTGCCTGCTGTTAATTGAAGTAGTTGTGTTTCCATGGTTATTTTTTATCCATTCTTACCAGTTTTGGAGAGAACTTACCTATGGTTTTTACCAAACCTTGCTGGTAACGCATCACCTCTTCTATGTCTTTATATACCATTGGTGATTCGTCTACTCCTCCACCTATTAATTTGACTTGTTGTTGTTTTAAGTGCTTTTTCATTTCGCTTCCACTAATGCTTTGTTTTGCCGCACCACGCGAAAGTTTTCGCCCTGCTCCATGTGAGGCACTTTGTAGTGCATTGGCATTACCCAAACCTTCTACAATAAAACCTGGAGCCGTCATAGAACCAGGTATTATCCCCAATTCACCGCGTTTTGCAGGCGTAGAACCTTTACGATGTACAATAAGCTCTTGCCCTTGTTCATCCACTTCTTTCCAAGCAAAATTGTGATGGTTCTCTACCTTGGTAATTGCTTTAATACCCAATGATTTTGCAAGGTTTTGGTGGATACAATCGTGACACGCTTTGGCATATTCTCCTGCTAGATTCATGGCTTCCCAATAAGCCTTTCCATGATCTGATAACATATCTAACCAAGCCAAGTTCTTTGCACCATTTGGTAAAAGGCATTGCTCTTTTGCCAAACGCGTATAATAGTTAGCAATGTTTGCGCCTAAACCTCTAGATCCTGAATGGGCCAAAATACCTAAGTAATTACCTGGAGGAACTATTAAACTGCCTGAGTCTTCGGCAACATTCACAAAACCGAATTCTACAAAGTGGTTTCCAGAACCAGAGGTTCCGAGCTGATGAACAGCTTTGCCGTGCCATGGTTTCAACACATCCAATTCTTTAAAAAGTGGATGCTCTACTACTTCATGCTCTTGTTTTAGCTCTGTATTAACGTTGTTTCCGAAGAATGTATTGTTCTTTAATGCCTGCTCAAACTGATAGTGGTGTTTTTGAAAATATCGCTCATTCACATCATATAATGTTAAGCTCATTCTACAACCAATATCTACTCCCACTCCATAAGGAATTACGGCCTCTTTGGCTGCCAACACTCCTCCAATTGGTAATCCATAACCCTGATGAGAATCTGGCATTAGTGCACCTTGTTCTGCAATTGGCAAGCGCATAGCCATACTCATTTGCTGGTAAGCATTACTGTCTATTAGTTTTCGTCCAAACACCTGAAATGGAGCCGCTTCGTCTCGTAATGTTATCTGAGCCCTTCGCTGTACCTGTTCTGCAATAGGTAACAATTCACGGGCAACATCGCTCCAAATACTGTCATTTCTGTACTGTTCTGGATGAGCACATATTGCCGTTAATAGATTTATTTGTTCATCTGTTTCTGTGTGTTTATAGTGTTTACGTAAAGTATGCAAGGCCATACTTTTAGCCTTACTAGTTGTAAATGGTACGTGTTTTACGTCTCGTAATTTGAGTTTCTGTGAGCCCATAAGGCAGATATAATCATGTCAGAAGTTGTTGCTTGATTCAAGCACATCTTCGATCTGTGAATACTAAAATGAAATGAGTAGTGCCCAGAGAGTATTGGGCATAAAAAAACCGATCTATAGAGACCGGCTTAATCAAACATCTATACTTTTCGTACTACGAGAAGTACCCGGTCAATAGATCGATATGTTGAATAAGCTGTAACATGATGTACACTCCTTTCCTTCTTTTGGAATTGGAAGTGCAAACTTACATGAAAAGAATTGTGATAAACAAATAAATTCTTCTCAATTCTATTTAAGATGCTGTATAGTCGTAACTTACTTTAAATGTGGCACTCGGTTTCCCGAATATTCCACCCCTTGAAGCATAAACTAACTCAATGTACAATCGTCCATTGTCTGTAGTAAGGGTATACAAGTCGTCTCCCTTCGCCATTTCCACTACATCACTGTTTACGGTAAACCTGCAGAAATCTGATTTAATATTGACGCAAACGAATTCATGCATCCCATCATGTGTTTCAATCAATTTAGGTTCTGCTTCATGTAACGAGAAAATCCAGTCTTTATCTAGCTCTAAGTAATTAACACGTTCATTGATATTGCGAACAGTTTCTAGCTCTTGAATGATTTCAGCAGAATCTAACATCTCTAATCGCTGTCTGTATGTTACCAGCATTCCTTCTACTTCATGCTTGGCTTTTTTAACATCGTCATGATTGTTGTTGATGGTGCGAACACGTTCCGAGAATATTTCTGATTTATCCTTGAAATTCTGCTGATTAGAAGCTATGATATATTTCAAGTAATCGTTTTGTGCGTCTACATTTTTTTGCTGTGCACTAATTGAACTGATGTAGGTTGAAAATGTATCTCTATTTGCCCGAAAGGCATGCTGTGCGTTTAGTTCGAAGTTTTGGAAAAACTGCTCAGATACGTTTTCAATAGAATCTAATTTATGATTCAGAAGAGCTACATCTTCCCTATTAGATTCCAATAATTCAATATTATGGTAGCCGTTATACCCTATATACCCCATTCCTAGTGTAAGAATAGAAACTCCAGAAAGAATTAGCCCTTTGTAGTAAGCGTATTTTTCTCGCACAACCTCGTTCAACTTTTTATTGACGAGGTAATCGAAATACTCTGAATTGACTCTTTCTTCAAACTCTTGGTTGGATGGCTCTGTACTCATAGGTTTATTGTTATGTGAAACTCAGCTATATTGAACCATAAACCTATAAATAAATTAAAACATAGCGTCTAACTAAAGAGATTACAACCTAAACAACAATGTTTTAAATACATTTATAGAGTTGAGTATTTACACCTATTTAACACTTCATAAAATCAGTGCTTTTTACCTGTTTTTGAGTTCAGTATTCACCATGATAATCACTGTAGCTAAATTCGTTTACATCTATCACTAGTTACAGCCTCTACAAGAAATTCATACAACTAACCTGTTAAATAGAAGTATATAACATGCCGTATCAGTTAAATGGATATAGAATTTTCATTGCCTCTCCAGGAGGACTTGAAGATGAAAGACGAGCATTTTCTAAAGAAGTAGAAGACTATAATCGTTTAGAAGCTATTCATCGCGGAGTTAATTTTCAGGCTGTTGGATGGGAAGATACCCTACCTGGCATTGGAAGACCTCAAAGTATTATTAATGAAGAACTTGTAGAATGCGATTATTTTGTTCTTGTACTACATGACAGATGGGGTTCTAGTTCTGGTAAGAACCCTAAGAATGCAAGTTCTGCCACTGAAGAAGAGTATTTAACAGCATTAGATTGTTTTGAGGCGAGTGATCGTCCAATGAAACAAGTGGTATGTCTATTTAAATCTGTTCCTCCAAATCAACTTGCCGATGCTGGCAAAGAATTAACAAAGGTGATAGATTTCAAAAAACGAATTGAAAAAGAAAAAACACTTCTGTATTCAAATTTCTCTTCAATTGAAGAGTTTACAAATTTGATTAGAAAAAACCTTTCTAAATGGTTAAGAGATGATAATTCACCAAAGAATGGCGGCTACTTATCTCCAAAAGACCCACCTGATTTTCCAGATGACGGTAGTGCAAAACCTAATCTAGACGTTACAGTATCTGATGTTGATTCAAGAAAAATCCTTAACACGGCTTGGGCGTTTGCCAAAGAAGGGCGACTAGTTGATGCTGAAATAGAATTTTCGAAAGCGTTGATAACAGATCCATCAGAAAGTCAATTGTTAAGTTTTTCAAGTTTCTTAATTGACACTGGTCAGTTAGACAAAGCAACGGTTATGATTGATAGAACCATTCATCTTGCCGAATCTAACAATAACTTAGCTATGAGTGCCAATGCATACTCTTCTAAAGGAATAATCCTTAAAACTAGAGGAGATTTGGATGCCGCGGAAGAAATGTATAGAAAGGCGCTAGAGATTAACGAAA
>DIYR01000167.1 GCA_002429085.1 Flavobacteriales bacterium UBA6049 | reverse complement strand
GAAAGCATCTAAGTGCGAAACTCGCCACAAGATGAGATTTCTTTTAAGGGTCGTTCTAGACGAGGACGTTGATAGGTCACAGATGTAAAGGCAGCGATGTCAAAGTCGAGTGATACTAATTACCCGTAGCTTTTTACCGCTTCGATAAATGTTAGTGTTGTCATTAAGAGTCTTCAGAGTGTTATAATATTTAAAGTTTTACGGTGACTATGGCAGTGGGGATCACCTCTTCCCATTTCGAACAGAGAAGTTAAGCCCATTAGCGCAGATGGTACTGGAGTAACATCCGGGAGAGTATGTCGTTGCCGCTTTTAAAAGGTTGTATAGGTATTTACTTATACAACCTTTTTTTTTGTGCTGATTTTTGATACAGATGACCATAATTACCTTACGATATGTCCTAAATGATAAGGGGGGTATGTTGTGATTATTTACTTTCGGCCTCAAATGAATAGGTACGTTTTATTATTTCTATTGAGTCTTATATGTGCCGTAGTAGAATCTTTCGGTCAATCTTACTATGATCATGATACTACCAACAATTTGATAGTTATACATGAAGATAGTTTAGGGATAAATCATGATTTAATGGTGATTGATACAAATGTTAATCGACTTGTAAATTTTAACAGAACTGGTTGGAATGGTCTTGTTATTGGAGGGTATGGAAGCCCTTATAATGGATATACTAGACCAAGTAGACAAGGTGTTTGGTTGAATGGAGCTGTCATTGGTGAACATATGACTTATAAGCCTGAGGATGCTACATATTATCAAGTGAAAGTACCGTTTTCAGAAATCACATATTTTAATGGGCCTAAAGAGGAACAGCAAATAGGGTTTGTTCATTCTCAAAATTTGAATGACCGATTGAATATTGGTTTAAAATTCAGAAGAACAAATTCAGAGGGGTTCTATCAAGATCAAGATACAAAGCATAGTAATTCTATGCTTACGTATAATTACGTTTCTAGTAATGGTAGGTTTAAATCTTATGGCTATGGGGGAATTAATATAGCGACCATTGAAGAGAACGGTGGTATCGTCTATGATACTTCTTTTACAGAAAACGAAGAGCCTAATAGAATTAGAGTAGAGACATATTTAACGGACGCACGAAATGAACTTGATAGGAGATTCTACGGGGTTACAAATTCGTATGGCTTTGGAGGGAATTTTGAACGTAAGGGGTTGAATAGAATGGAGCTTTATGTTTCTAATCATTATGAGCTTAATGATGTGAGATATTTAGATGAAGCTCCTGATACAGCATATTATCAGCTGTTAGGAATTGAGGTTTTATCGGGTTCAGTGACTGATCATATTCAGCAAAGGTCATTGAAGAATGATGCAGGATTTATGTATCGCTTTTCTAAAAATACTTCGTTGGGTGCTTCAATGGGCTACAATTGGAACAAGGTCTTTCAGAATGGACAAGATACGGTGATGGTTGAGTCAAGGCCAAAAGCGAATTTTACGACAACAGTAGGAGGATTTACCCTTAAAGCAGATGCTGGTTATACTTTGGAAGGGTATGGTAAAGATACTTATGCTTTCAGTGGAATATTATCCAAGAATTTTAAGAGTAGATACCGAGTGGCGCTTGGATTCAATATGGAACGGAATCCTGTATTTTGGGAATATCGATATTACGAAAATGAGGCTGAATTTTGGAGAAACGGATCACGAGATGTTCAGACGACACAATTCAAAGCAGAGATATCGGACCGAAGGGAGTTGAATAATCATTTAAAGGCTAGTCTAAATACGATTACGAATTACGCATATTTTGATATCGAAGGAAGACCTGATCAATTCACAAACCCATTATCTTTTATTGAAGTCCAGGGAGGATATTTACTGAAGTATCTAAAGCCATTTTACATAGATTTTGATGGGATGTTTAGAGCTTCATTTGATGAAGATGCTCCAATTAACTTACCAACTTTTCAAACTACTACTGATTTGTATGTGGAAGCGCCATTTTTTAAAAAAGCTCTAAAAGGTCAATTTGGATTGAGTGTTTACTATGTGTCTTCATTTAAGGCCGATGCTTATCAGCCTTTAGGTAGGAGATTCTATCAACAAGATGAAGTTGAAACAGGTGGGTTTGTATACATTGATCCTTATTTAGCACTCAATATTGGTGCAGTTACTGGTTTCTTTAAGTATTCTAATATTACACAAGGCTTAACCGATTATAATTACATCATTGTTCCACACTATCCTTTACCCGATGGAGGTTTACGATTTGGTGTTACTTGGAGAATGAATAACTAAGTTTTTTGATGCTTCTTCTTCGCAGCAGGAAACAGCACGTTATTTAAAATCAAACGATATCCTGGAGAGTTAGGATGTAAATTCAAATCTGTTGGAGGATCTCCAACATAATGTTGGTAATCTTCTGGGTCATGTCCTCCATAAAAAGTCCATTGACCTTTTCCGAAATTTCCATGAATGTAACGTGCGCTATTTAGCTTCTTGTTCTCGCCCATTATAATAACGGAAGGCTTGATAAAATCTTTATAATATGCAGTAGTCTGCCCCATAAAACCTTTAATTATTTGAGTATGGTTCTGGCAAAGCATACTTGGAACTGGATCCCATTTGGCTGAGAATTCGAATAAAGCGAACAGATCTTTTTCTTCTGGAGTTCTGGAATGGATAGGAGTTGCATCAATGGTTGAATATTCGTATTCCAGTGGGTTCGTTTTCAAATAGAAGTTTTGAAAAGCGAATGTTTGATTGAAATCCAATTTTTGTTGTGCCTGTGGATCTGCTCCATCGCCATCGAACATTTGTTCACAGATATCTACTTCAGATGCAGCTAACGCAATATCATATGAATCTGTACCAGAACACATACTAAACAAGAACCCACCACCTACTGTAAAGTTTTTGATGTTTTGTGCCACGGCTAATTTCAAATCGGATACTTTGGTAAAACCGAGCTTAGTTGCTCTTTCTTTCGACTTGTTTACTTCTTCTTTGTACCAAGGAGCATTCTTATACGCTGCATAGAATTTACCAAACTGTCCTGTGAAATCTTCGTGGTGAAGATGAAGCCAATCATAAAGTAACAGTTCTCCATTGATGACTTCTTCATCATAAATCTTATCATATGGGATTTCCGCATATGTTAGAACCAATGTCACAGCATCATCCCAAGGTTGCTTACCAGAAGGAGTGTATACTGCAATTTTGGGAGGTTTTTCTAGTTTCATTACCTCCATATTCACTTCTGGATTTGAAATTTCGTAGCGAATACTGGAAGCTGCGGCATCTCCAATAATCTCATAAGAAACACCTCTTATTGTACACTCTCTTTGAATATCTGGATGCGATGGAATAAGAAAACTTCCTCCCCTATAGTTAAGTAGCCATTCTATTTCAACCTCGTTAGACAAGGTCCAGAATGCAATGCCATATGCTTTAAGGTGATTGGCTTGCTTTTCTTCATCCATAGGGATGAGAATGTAAGCTGCTTGTGTAGAGAAGCATGCTAGTATCAGGGCTAACATGCTAAGTATATTTTTAAAACGGAACTTCATCATCATCTGGTTGATCTGTCAATTCATCCATTTTACTTTTTCTAACGATGTGTTGATTGAAATCTTGCCCCATTGGCATGGCATCAAACGCACCAAACTCTTCTTCGAGATCAAGGTTAGCGAATTTAGCCAATCGGTTGATGAATTTCAGTTTTACGTTCTCTAATGCACCATTTCTATGTTTGGCGATGATAATCTCTCCTGTTCCAGCTGTTGGATTACCATCTTCATCCTGATCAATGTTGTAATATTCTGGTCTGTAGATAAACATTACCATATCGGCATCTTGCTCAATCGCTCCAGATTCACGAAGATCGGATAGCTGTGGTCTCTTGTCACCTCCACGTGTTTCAACAGCACGACTTAACTGGGATAATGCAATGATCGGTACGTGTAATTCTTTCGCAATACTTTTAATGGAACGAGATATAGTAGAGATCTCCTGTTCGCGATTTCCTCCATTGTCACCTCCCGCTGTCATCAATTGTAGGTAATCAATGATGACCATTTGAATATCGTGTTGAGCTTTTAAACGTCTACATTTTGCACGAAGTTCGAAGACAGAAAGGGCAGGAGTGTCATCAATAAAAATTGGTGCATTCGAAAGTGCGCCAACTTTCGCATTCAATTGTTCCCATTCGTGACTTTGAAGATTTCCTTTTTTCAGTTTTTCAGCATCTAGCTCAGTTTCACCAGCGATCAAACGGTTAACTAACTGAATGGAAGACATCTCTAACGAGAATACTGCTACTGGGATATTGAATTCTACTGCACTATTTCTTGTTAATGAAAGTACAAAAGCTGTTTTCCCCATACCTGGACGTGCAGCCAATACAATCATATCAGAAGGTTGGAACCCACTGGTTACTTTATCTAAAGAAGTAAAACCTGTTGGAACTCCACTGACTCCATCATCTTTATGACCAAGTTCTTCTACCTGCTTGATGGCTTGAGCTACTAAGGTAGACATGCTATCAAAGCTTTTTCTCAGGTTTCCTTCAGCTACTTTAAAGAGATTACTTTCTGCTTTATCAAGCAAATCAAACACATCTGTTGTTTCGTCATATGCATCCCGGATGGTTTCTGACGAGATTTTGATGAGCTCTCGTTGGATGAATTTTTGGGAAATAATTCTCGCATGGAATTCAACATTGGCTGCTGAAGCTACACGATTAGTTAATTGCGATATGAAGAATGGACCACCAACAACTTCTAGTTCTCCCCGGTTTCTTAATTCCTCTGTAACGGTTAATATGTCAATAGGGAGAGATTTACCAAATAGATCTTTAATGGCAGCATACACTTTGTGATGAGCATCCTTGTAGAAACTTTCTGGTTGAAGGATGTCAATTACATCATTTACTGCTTCACTCTCAAGCATTAACGCACCTAAAACAGCTTCTTCAAGATCTACTGCTTGGGGTGGTAATTTGCCCATTTCTAGCGAAGAAGAGGCTGATGCGGGGCTTTTCATACGCCCACGTCTTACGTTTGATGTTTGTTCTGCCATAAAAATTAGTCCCTTCGGTCAAAGTTAGCTATCGAAGGATATCACATGTACAGGTATAGACGAAGAAGCACGAAAAGTTATTGTTTCGTGCTTCTTGAAAACCTGTTAGTTTCTGTTTATAAATAAGTTGAAGTAGCTTGTTACTCGGCTGTAACGCCCATAGCACAGAATTTTTCGATGCGAAGGTCTACTCTTTTATCAGGATCTAGTTCGCTTAGTGATTTGATAGATTTTATCAATTCACGTTTTACCCTACGGAAAGTTTCGGTTCTATCAGAATGTGCTCCTCCTGCTGGCTCTTTAATTACGCCATCGATTAAGCCATTCTTAAGCATGTCTTTGGCTGTAAGTTTGAGTGCGGCTGCAGCAGTTTCTTTGTAGTCCCATGTTCTCCAAAGAATGGCAGAACAGTTTTCTGGAGAAATAACTGAATACCAAGAATTCTCAAGCATTAAAATACGGTCTCCAATACCAATACCCAAGGCTCCACCTGAGGCACCTTCACCAATAATTACACATATAACTGGTACTTTCAACTCAGTCATATCATAGAGGTTTTTTGCAATAGCCTCACCTTGACCTCGTTCTTCAGCCTCTAAACCTGGATAAGCTCCTGGAGTATCAATTAATGTGACGATTGGCTTGTTGAATTTCTCAGCCAATTTCATTAATCGCATTGCTTTACGATATCCTTCAGGGTTCGCCATACCAAAGTTTCTATACTGGCGCATTTTGGTGTTGATTCCTTTTTGATGGCCAATGAACATTACTGTTTGACCATTTAAAGAACCAAATCCTCCAACGATAGCTTTATCATCTTTAACATTACGATCTCCATGTAATTCTATGAATTCACCATCGGTTAAAGCATCAATATAATCTAAGGTATATGGACGTTCAGGATGGCGCGAAACCATTACTCTTTGCCATGGAGTTAGATTCTGGTAAATCTCTTTTTTCGTTTCAGAAATCTTTTTCTTCAATTCATCAATGGTTGAAGATGCATCGATTTTGCTCTTTTCAGCAATCTCTTCTGCTTTTTGCAACTGCTCTTCCAGTTCTGCGATAGGCTGTTCAAAGTCTAAATATACTGGCATAACTGTAATTGTTTTAATCGAAAGTAAACATTTAGAGAACGGTGATATTACAAACGTTGGTCTAGCTTTTTAACTAGTTGGTTCTTCCACGTTGTAAATGTTCCATCGATGATTCGTTCCCTGGCTTCAGAAACAAGCCATAAATAAAATCCAAGATTATGAATAGAAGCTATTTGAGCACCTAGTAATTCATTTGTGTGAATAAGGTGACGCAAATATGCTTTATTATATGCTGTGTCTACAAAAGTGTGACCGTTAGGATCGATAGGAGAGAAGTCGTCTTCCCACTTTTTGTTTTTGATGTTGATGATTCCTTCTGAGGTGTACAGTAACCCATGTCTTGCGTTACGAGTAGGCATTACACAATCAAACATATCTACTCCAAGGGCAATTCCTTCAAGAATGTTACTTGGGGTTCCAACTCCCATCAAATAACGAGGACGATCTTTTGGTAAGATACTACAAACCAAATCTGTCATCTCATACATGTCTTCATGTGGTTCGCCTACACTTAAACCACCTATGGCATTTCCGAATCGATTTTGTTCTGCTATAAACTCCGCACTCTGTTTTCGCAATTCAGGATAAACACTTCCTTGTACAATTGGAAATAGCGCTTGTTCGTATCCGTATTTAGGTTCGGTGCTATCAAATCGCTCAATGCAACGCTTTAACCAGCGGTGAGTCATGTGCATGCTCTTTTCGGCATAATTACGCTCACACGGATAAGGAGTACATTCATCAAAGGCCATCATGATATCTGCACCAATGG
>DIYR01000192.1 GCA_002429085.1 Flavobacteriales bacterium UBA6049 | reverse complement strand
TTGTGAGTTCAGTGACCGAGTGATTCTTACATCTGATAACCCAAGAACGGAAGATCCGCAAAAGATCTTAGACGATATGCAAGAAGGAGTGCCTGCACAGCACTTCAAAAAAACCACTCAGGTAATCAATAGAAAAGAAGCTATTAAGGCAGCTATTCTACAAGCAGAACCGGGTGATATTATTCTAATTGCTGGAAAAGGACACGAGAAATATCAAGAAATCAACGGAGTGAAGCATGACTTTGACGACATGGCAATCATGCAAGATCTCTTTCAAAAACTGAATTCGTAAGATGCTCTATTACCTGTTTGATTATCTCAATTCGTTAGATGTACCTGGAGCAGGGGTGTTCCAATACATTTCGTTCAGAACGGCAATGTCGGTAGTGACTTCGCTATTCATTAGCATGTTCTTTGGAAAATACATCATCCAATACTTGCAAAAACAACAAGTAGGAGAAATTGTACGAGATCTTGGGTTAGAAGGGCAAATTCAAAAACAAGGTACTCCAACAATGGGTGGGCTTATGATTTTGGCATCCATCATCATTCCAACCTTGTTGTTTGCCAAGCTAGATAACATCTATGTGATTTTAATGTTGGTTTCAACGGTGTGGTTGGGTGCAATCGGATTTATTGATGACTACATTAAAGTATTCAAAAAGAACAAAGAAGGTTTAAAAGGTAAGTTTAAGATCATTGGTCAGGTGGGTATAGGAATTATTGCAGGTTCTATTCTCTATTTCCATGAAGATGTTCAGTTAAAAGAAGCTTTTGATAAAACGGAAATCGTAGAGATGTTACCATCTGATACGGAGTTTAATGGCAAGATTTACCGTTCTGAGAAATCTACAGAAACAACCATCCCATTCGTAAAAGATAATGAGTTCGATTACTCATGGTTTTTAACATGGATCAACGAAGATTTAAAAGATTTCACTTGGTTGATTTTTATTCCGATTGTAATCATAGTTGTAACAGCGGTGAGCAACGGTGCAAACATGACGGATGGTTTAGATGGTCTCGCTGCAGGAACATCGGCCATCATTGGATCGGCCTTGGCCATTTTCGCGTTCGTTAGTGGTAATTACATTTTCGCAGATTACCTCAATATCATGTATATCCCGCATTCGGGCGAGATGACCATTTTCATTGGTGCATTCATTGGTTCATGTATTGGGTTCTTGTGGTACAATAGTTATCCAGCGCAAGTATTCATGGGAGATACCGGATCTCTTGCATTAGGAGGAATTATTGCTGTTGTAGCATTAGCCATTCGTAAAGAGTTAATCCTGCCAATGTTGTGTGGGGTGTTCTTAATCGAGAATCTGAGTGTCATGATTCAGGTAAGCTATTTCAAGTACACAAAGAAGAAATATGGTGAAGGAAGAAGGGTGTTTAAGATGGCGCCAATTCATCACCATTTCCAAAAAATGAACATGCACGAAGCCAAGATTGTAACCCGCTTTTGGATTGTGGGAATCATGCTGGCTGTATTGAGCATTGTAACCCTAAAACTGCGCTAAATCGTGAGTAAACGAATTGCAGTATTAGGTGCAGGTGAGAGTGGTGTTGGTGCTGCCCTCTTAGCTAAAGAAAAGGGATTTGATGTGTTCGTCTCAGATGGCGGAAACATCAAGCCAGAGCGCCAAAACGTTCTGAAACATGCTGAGATAGATTTTGAAGAGAATCATCATTCTGAAGATCGAATTCTAGCAGTCGATGAAGTGGTGAAGAGTCCTGGTATTCCATTTACAGCGCCAATTGTTGCGAAGTTAATGGAGCAAGGAACTCCCATCATTGATGAGTTAGAATTTGCTGCTCGCTATACCAAAGGGAAACTGATTGGTATTACAGGTACTAACGGTAAAACGACTACCACTATGCTAGTTCATCACTTGCTCAAAGGAGCAGGGGTAGATGTTGGTTTGGCTGGGAATATTGGTCAAAGTATGGCGAAGCAGTTGGTAGATGGAGATCATGATTATTGGGTGTTAGAAGTGAGTTCATTTCAATTAGATGTTATGCATCAAACTCGCTTTCACATTGCCTTGATCTTGAACATTACCGAAGATCATTTAGATCGATACAACTACGAAATGCAACGCTATATCGATGCGAAATTTCGCATTACCCAGAATCAAACAGATGAAGACCACTTCATCTATTGGGCCGATGATGTTGTTCTGCGAAAAGAGATTGCCAAAAGAAATTGGAGCAGTCAAATGCACGGATTCTCACTAGATCAATCGCAGCAAAACGGAGCTTTTTTAAACGAGGATACAATTACAATAACTATAAAAGAGGAGATGACTATGTCCATTCATGAGCTTGCCATTCAAGGACGCCACAACGCCAATAACACCATGGCGGGAGGTATTACAGCACGCATTCTAGACATTCGTAAAGAAGTGATCAGAGATTGCATGTCTGATTTTCAAAACGTTGAACACCGCTTAGAGCATGTTACAACTGTTTCTGGTGTTGAATACATCAACGATTCAAAAGCAACTAACGTAAACTCAACATGGTATGCGTTAGAATCTATGCATGCACCAACAATTTGGATTGTAGGTGGAGTAGATAAAGGAAACGACTACTCTGAGCTATATGAGTTGGTGAAAGACAAAACCAAAGTCATTATTGCATTAGGTAAAGACAACGCCAAAATTTTGAATGCTTTTGGTGATTTAGAAAAAGAAATGTACGAAGCAAGTAGTATGGAAGAAGCTGTGGCAATTGCATACAGAGTATCTCAAAAAGGAGATAACGTTTTGCTTTCGCCTGCATGTGCAAGTTTCGATTTATTCGAGAGCTACGAAGATCGTGGCGATCAGTTTAAACATGCTGTAAAAGGCCTGTAATTCATGCATCGACTATTTAAATACATAGGAGGAGACAAAGCCATTTGGATGGTGGTGCTGTTCATGGCACTTTCTTCATCGCTCTTGGTGTATAGTTCTATCGTAACCTTGGCCTACAAGTATCAAGGTGGAAATACGATGTACTATGGACTCAAACATGCCTTGTTTATCGTTACTGGATTTGGTTTCATCTATGTCATTCATAAAGTCGATTACAAATACTTTTCGAGAGTAGCTCAACTCCTCTTTTGGCTGAGTGTGCCTTTGTTGCTCCTCACCTTGCTTATGGGAGCTAACCTGAATAATGCAAGCCGATGGTTAGTTATACCCGTCATCAATCAATCCTTTCAAACCTCAGATTTAGCTAAGCTGGCGTTGATAATGTTCACAGCCAGAACTCTCTCGTTAAAGAAAGATCAATTAGGAAGTTTTACACAAGGGTTCTTGCCACTATTGATACCAGTGGGAATTATTTGTGTGTTGATTTTACCCGCTAACTTCTCTACCGCAGCGGTGCTTTTTACAACCTGCATGATGCTCATGTTCATGGCTGGTGTAAAGCTTACGCACATGGCAACACTCATTCCTGCGGGGATTGCCGCGCTTGGATTGGTGTTCTTAATTGCTTCCGTAAAACCCGATTTATTTCCTCGTGCTGAAACATGGAAAAAAAGGGTGGAACGCTATTTTGGCGATGAGCCAGATCGTGATGGTAACTACCAAGTTGAGCAAGCAAAAATTGCTATTGCAACTGGAGGTGTATTAGGAAAAGGGCCAGGGCATTCAACCCAGCGTAATTTTTTGCCCCACCCATATTCAGATTTTATTTATGCCATTGTACTGGAAGAGTATGGACTCTTTGGTGGAATCATCGTACTGATGTTTTACCTCGTGTTATTGTTTAGATCCATCAAGATTGTTCAAAAAGTGGAGCATAGCTTCGCGGCATATTTGGTACTTGGCTTGAGTTTCTCCTTGGTATTCCAAGGATTAATAAACATGGCAGTAAATGTAAATCTACTACCTGTAACAGGACAGCCCTTGCCTTTAGTGAGTATGGGAGGAACCTCTTTGTGGTTTACCTGTATTTCATTAGGAATTATCCTAAGTGTTAGTCGCTATGTAGAGCAAGGTGCCAAAAAAGAAGAAGAGAAGAAAGGAGGCAATTATGTCGTCTCTTAAAGTAATGGTAAGTGGCGGTGGAACTGGTGGACATATTTTCCCCGCGGTGGCTATTGCAAATGCTATCAAAAGTATTCGTCCAGATGCTGAGTTCTTGTTTGTAGGAGCAAAAGGCAAAATGGAGATGGAAAAAGTTCCAGCGGCTGGTTATCAAATCGAAGGATTATGGATTAGTGGACTGCAACGTAGTTTGACTTTGAAGAATTTGTCATTTCCCTTCAAAGTAATTCATTCCATGATGCGCGCTCGAAAGCTCGTAAAACAATTTAAACCAGATGTTGTAATTGGAACAGGTGGGTTTGCTAGT
>DIYR01000144.1 GCA_002429085.1 Flavobacteriales bacterium UBA6049 | reverse complement strand
AGCCACCACCGCAAGCATCACAGGAGTAGTAGCTGGAATGTACTCAGTGACCATAACAGATGCCAATGGTTGTGTGAACAACGGATCATTAACCATAACAGAATCAGCAGTATTGGTATCGGCCACAGTAGTAGATAGTAATGTGACATGTAATGCCTTCACAGATGGAGGAGCAACAGCATCAGCTACAGGTGGCACCATGCCATACACATACAACTGGAACCATGCAGCGGTAACAGCAAGCATTACAGGAGTATCAGCAGGAACGTACACGGTGACTATCACAGACAACAATGGATGTACAAGTACGAGTACGTCTACCGTAACAGAGCCAACAGCGTTAGCCATTACATTGGAATCAGATACAACAACCTGTACAGGCGATGCAACAGGAAGTGCATACCTAACAAGTACAGGAGGTGGAACCATGCCATATGCAGTAGAGTGGAATACAGGAGCATTAACAGATACCATCAGCAATGTTACCGCAGGAAACTACACCGTAACAGTAACCGATGCCAATGGATGTGAGATCACAGAAACAGTAGCAGTTGAAGATCGTACGCCAATAACAACAACGTTAACGGTAACAAATGTTACCTGTTCAGATGATGCAGATGGAGAGATCGAGGCGAGTGCTTCAGGATCAAACGGAAACTATGGTTATAGCTGGAGTACGGGATCAACCACCGCAACAATCACAGGATTAGCAGAAGGTACGTATACTATAACGGTAACAGATGCAGCAGGTTGTACAGCCGAAGCATCAGAAACAGTGACTTACGTAAACGAGTTACCAGTTGTTGATTTAGGAGCAGATACAGCAGTAGGTCCTGGATACATCATGACATTGAATTCAGGTTACCCATCCTTTGATAACACATGGAGTACAGGAGAGACCACATCAGCCATAGGGGTAACAGTAGAATCAGACACCACAGTATGGGTAACTGTTTCTAACAATGGATGTATAGGAACAGATACGATCACTATCTCAGCATTGTTGAGTGCAGCACCACCAGAACGTACGGCAAACATTCAGTTGTATCCCAACCCAACAGACGATCAGTTAACGATCAATATAGAAGGGGTACAAGCAGAAGAAGTAACCGTACAAGTGTTAGATTACAATGGTCAGTTGGTAGAAGAAGAGCGATACAACAACATCGCAACGCGTCACCAAGCAGAGTTACGATTAGGTAACTACAGCCAAGGAGTATACTTCATCAATGTATTGATTGATGGTAACAGATACACACAACGTGTAACAGTGTACTAGATAATAGAAATCGATGAGGGATTTCGGGGGTGCTTAGGGATAAGCATCCTTTTTTGTTTGCTAATGAAAGAGGGGGTTACTTAGCTAAGATTGATTTAACGATTAATAAGATCGCTGTAATTTGTGCTGTTGTCAAGTGTGTACTGGGCTGCAACCTGATGCCCTAGTGGATTCCAATGAGCATCGCAGCTTAAATAGAAATCACTTCTTGGATCAGAAGACTGAGATTGAAATCCTTTTTTCAGTCCAATGAACTCTACACCTATCGAGTCACAGAAAAAACTCAGAGGTTCTTCAATTGAAGTGCGATCATCTTTGCTCATTGAAAAGTCAATATGAGCTGGAATGCAAATAATGGTAATTGATTTGCTTTTAGCTGATTGTTGAAGTTTAAGAATGGAGTGTTTTATTCTGTCTAGATGGATGTTAGAGTAATTAAAGTATCCGTCTAAGACTTTTTTAGAGTCTGTATGAAGCCTGTATTTAACAGCTTCTTTAAGTGAGAATAGAGCATCGTAGCTATAGGTGAAGCGCTTCAAAAACTTTTTCAATTCATTTGTGTTTTTATGAGAAGGCGCATCTTCAGGTACGAACTGCAATTCAAAATCAGGATAGTTTCCAACCCAACATGGTCTAATAGAAGTTGCTGATTTACCTCTTGATGGATCATCATCAATCACATCGTTTTGCGGGAATATGGAAAACAGCACCATATCATGATCAAATTTCGAGGCCAATGAATCATAGATTACAAAAGCTTGAGTTGTTCCTTTATCAGCCATCCCAAAATTGATATGAGTTATCCCAGTAGAGCTTTCAATTACGTCTGAAAGTCTTTCATTTTCAGCAACACCAACTCCTTCCATAAAACTATCACCAATTACAACCACACGTTTATCGGTTGAACGTAGGTTCGGAAGAGAATCTCTAAATCCAAACTCATTGAATTGATAGTAGTTATCAATACAGTTCTTTTTTACCCTAAAACTGGAGTTAGGAGCATGACGATGTCCAAAAATCATGCTTCGTTCAGGCATAAATCGTTCGGGATAGTTTAAGCTATATGTAGGCATTAAGATGTTAATCTTTCCCAGATTAGTTGCTATGGCAATGGAAGCCTCCAGTAAGATGAGTGTCAGCAGAGATACGACACCTATCTGAAGAATGATTTTTTTTACCCTTTCCATTCTTGGTTTGTAAAAAGCAATGTTTGGTTAGATACTGATAGAGGAGCTTTCATTAACTGATTCATAGAAACAATAGCGCCACTATCCGTGTAGATAAAAGTATACCCTTTCAGTCCTTTTAGCGTATCTCTTATAATAGATTCAATTTTTGATTTCTTAAACAATAGCCCAGTTTTTAATGCGAATTTCGACAGCAACTGACTTTTGAAAAGCGCATAATATTCAGCCTGCATCAAATGATTTAAGTGAAAAGAAACAAGAAGAGAAGGGTGATTCAATTCTGAAAGCGATTCATGAATTTTTGGAAGAGTATAGAATTCACCACCTTCAATATCTAACTTGATGAAATCAATATTGTTTAACTTGAGATCACCACACAAATCTTTAAGAGTAGTTGTTTCACATATATAGGTACTTAAAGAGTCGTAAGACCGGTGAAGTAAGCTAGACGAAGATTGTCCGTATTTGCTTCTTGCATGAAGAGGCATCTGTCCTGTTTCAGAAAAAATAGCCTTTTGAATAGGTGTTATTTTGGGTTGAATGTCTTTGTTTAATGCGATGTTAGTTTCTAGTTGAGAATATATTTGAGGATCAGGTTCAATGGCTACAACACGTTTAGCCGTTTTAGCCATATATAGACTAATCGGACCAGCCCATGCACCTATATCTAGGCACACATCATCTGTAGAAATATATTGATTAAGAACATCGAAAGTTTCTTTTTCCCAACTTCCGGATGAAATATAATTCCAGTATTCATGGTGTTCAGCTTCTTCGATGTTGAACTGATAGCTGCCAATAGTAGTTTCTTTCACCATGAACTTGTTATTGATTAAGATTATTACTGATTACAGTACGAAGGTTTTGAATTCTATCGTTTTGAACGTTTACTTGTTGTATCCAGTAATTAGCTTCTTCCCATTTTTGTTGATTCACGTTCAATAGTGTCAGGTTTAACTTAGGGTCAATTGAACGTGGATTTATTCGTATCGCTTCTTTGAAAAACTGCTCTGCTGTTTCGTAATCCTGTTCGGTTAAA
The DNA here is from genome assembly GCA_002429085.1 of Flavobacteriales bacterium UBA6049. GTDB lineage: Bacteria > Bacteroidota > Bacteroidia > Flavobacteriales_G > Salibacteraceae > UBA6049. The sequence continues at coordinate 27,500 of DIYR01000144.1, read as the reverse complement.
TATGAAGTGCCAGCATTATTAACCACATTAAAATTATACGGATTCAACTCATATGCTCTTTTGAATTTACGTGTAGCCGTTTTCATATCACCTATGTTAAAATAGGCGATACCTTCATACCACACAACAGGCAATGCATTATCATCTAATTGTATAAAAGAGGTATCTACTTTACTAACCTCTTGCAGTATCAGTTGATTATTGCCTTGTTGTTTAGCTGCCAATATGTTTCGTATAGATTGTTCAGAGTTGAATCGTTTTAAACCAACATACCCCAAGGGGCAGGTAACAATTAGAACAAATAATGGAAGCGCAATAGGTGGAACTTTCAATGAATAAAGTTCTCGTGGTTTTGATAGAGAGAGAATAACAGCAACTAATGTGGCTAATGCAATAACATGCTCAACTCGTTCTTTTGGAAAATCGAATGATGCAATAATCATGAAGCCTAGAATGCCCGCGATTGCTGCATGAATCGCTATTCGGTGAGAAGGATTTGAAGCGCTTGTTCTTAAGCCTAGATGAATTGTCCAAAACAAAAATGCTAGGAAAGCGAGCAAAGCAATTAAGCCGAATTCACTCCAAATCCATAAAAAATCATTGTGGGGTCTATTGAATACAATATCGTTCAATTCAGCCCTATACAAACCTTCCATTCCATAGTTCGGGAATAGAATACGCCAGTTTCCTCCTCCAACTCCCCAAAAAGAATTGTCTTTAATCATGACAATGGTTTTTTGCCACAAAACAACTCGTTCTTGAATAGAAGATGCTGGGAGATCTAATGATGCCAGCACATTTTGAGGAATACTGGAGAAAAGGGTAACGAGTATTCCTGTTCCGACAAAGATTGAAGTACCAATTAAACTGTATCGAAAGATTTTTGCAGAATTCGGTCTATTCGATACTTTTTGCAAGACAAAGAATAGAAGGGTACTTATTGTTAAAGCAAGTAAACTAGCTCTTGTGGTTAAGAATATAACAATCAGAATAAGAGTGCCAACCGTAAACTTATAAAGTAATCTGTAGTTTTTCTGCTGATTAGAAAACCCTAGCACAACAATTGGAATTAGTAAAAAAGCCCAAGACGCAACTAGATTCCTATGGGCATGTTGTCCAGTTATGAGATACGTATTTGATGCCCATGGAGCATTAGTCTTAAGTGCGAGATCTATTTGCTTTAGTATGGTGAAAATTAAAATGCCCGATGCTACAGTAGCAATTAAAGGTAATTGACGCGTGATGAACTCTTTATTAAGAAACTTAGAACTGAACCCAATAGTTACTCCAAACAGAATCAATTTCGAAAACTCAAATAAAGACTCGCTAAGATTTAGACTATTAGAAAAGCTTGGAATACAGCTAAGTAAGAAGAGTGAAAAGAGAGCTCCGATTATGTTTATAGAGATTTTCTCTTGTTTGTAATTCCTAAAAAAAATCAACGAGGTGGCGCTGAGTAAGAATGCCCATCCAACGTATTTGATAGTAAGTGCATTTCTTATAGTATCAACTTTATACAAGTATGGAACAACAGCAATTGCTAATACAAAAAAAACGATTGGAATGAATTTCTTAATATTCATGAGCTTGATCAAAACAGAGTCCTAAAGTAAGTAAAGCTCTAGCCTTCCAATAGGCTGGAAGGTCATTTTCAATGAGTGATTTACTATTCATTGTCTAGTTGGTATAAAACCCAACCATCGTTGAACTTATAGACCTGCTTTGGTTCGTGTTTCCTAGCTTCTTCCCAATTGATTGTTGGGTTCATATTTTGGAATGCATTGATTTGCCAATGTTCGTTGATTAGAAACAATTCTCCTTTTTGAAAATCAGATAGTTTTTCTGAATACGTATTTACAATGGTAAGATCTATTTGATAGCTTTTTAAAGCCATGTCAATTCCCATCGTGTACACTGTTTCACCAGGATAGTGATGATGTAAATAGTGTGCTATTTCTTTTTGCGATAAGCCATTTGATATAGTAGGATACAATGCTCTTATGCAAAGAAGAGTTTGGAAAATAGAGAATGATAAGACCAAAAAATACCTTACTCGCCTAGCAGTAATTTTACGCAGTAATATCTCGATTGGAGCAGCAAACACGAAAAGAATAATTGGCATTATAAGAAGGTGATGTCGAGAGTTTTGAAAGGGCGGTCCTGCTAAAAAGAGCGCATTCAGAAAATATATCAGTACACAAACAATAATAACAGGGTTCTTTAAGTGAGATCGTTTCAAGAAAAATGCTCCAATTAATCCTATCGAAAATAAACCGGGCCACATCCAACTCGTGCTAGTGTAGAGAATATTGGGGAAATTGAATATTAAAACACCATCTGGACCAGAAAACTCAGATTGGAAAAAATGTAATACACTCCATTGTTGAAGACCATAATGTGAGGAAACCCCCTCTATATTTCCTTGTTGAATAAGTAGATGGATAGCCGCAGGTATAATTGCTAGAACTAATGCACTTAGTAGCGCAGTAATCTGTCTTCGTTGTAATGAGATAACAGCGAGAATTGTAAAAATGGGCATCAAAATAATGGCTGATTGAAAACGAGTAAAAACAGCTAAGCTTCCTAACAAACTCGCTAGAACAAAAGAAAGGGGGGTACTTTTCTTGTTGTAATACTTAGCGGCCAAAACCAAACTCCAAGATAGAAATGCCAATGCAAGTACGTCTGACATTACTACTACACTATTCCTCATGAGGAAAGGAGAAAGCCCGCCAAGAATGAGAATGTAGTATGCGGAATACTCTCGATTGTAGTCACAGAGCTTAAGCAATTGGAACATTGCGACAAGAAATGCTCCTAAACTGCATATACTTAGCAATTGTAAAACAGTTAAAAGATTGCCAAAAACTAGACTGATACAAGCACCAATTAAGGGGTAAAGTGTAGGCCAGAAAAAAGCGTTTACCGATGTTCCTTTCGCAAAAGAGTTGACCAGTTCTCCAGAATATCGAAAGTACTCATGACTATCCTGTCCATACAAACCATTGAAATGAAAAGCATATCGAACGATTCCATAAACAAGTAAGAGAAAGAGCCCTACTGCGATATAAAAGCCTTTGTCTGTTTTCATGGAAGTTGTTGAATAATATGTAAACTATTCTCTCCAGGCAGCCATCTGTTGTAGGAATAAGAAGCTATAATTTGCTCGTTGTTGTTGGTTGAGAATACAATGGCATAGTTGGTAGGAATTTCCTCCCACCACTGCGGTACATCATCTGAATAATAGTTCCAAGCATCATATTCAACCCCTCCTGTTATTAACCCTTTGCCATTACTTTTTTCAAATTCATGGAGTGCCTGCCATCTAACTCTGTTCCAAGATAGGTAATCGTGTGTTGCAGATACAGAGAATACAAAAAATGGAGCTAGGTATAAAGCTGCTTTTAGCAAGTTGTTCTTAGACGATGTTTTATTATTCGGAGGTGATAAAAGTAGAATGCCTAAAAAGAAAAGAGGAATAAGGTACCTATCGTATATACCAACGAGCATAAATGGGGCTAAGTAAATGATGGTTGCCAATACACTGAGAAGAACCTGAAACGTACGTAACTTGGTTCGAACAGTTTCTAGAATTTGAATAGCGAGTATCCCACCAAAAAATACTGCTATAATAGTAAGTAATCCACGTGCCCATGCATGCATTGTATAAGGAGGTGTATGGTTGAAGTCATCATAAAAATCAGGTAGTGTGGTTGGTCCAACGCCAAAATCTATCCAAATATTATCAAGTGCAGGAAGAGTTTTTTCGCTTACAATTAAAACGGCTGAAACGAGAATAGTGTAACATGTCAATAGCCATTTATACCTCACCCAACTTTGCTTTAGTCGTAAAATCAAGAAGGGAGAAAAAAAGAGTCCCATATACGAGATGGTAATACAGATGTAACCCGCAATGTTAACTCCACTTTTTATGGAAAATGAGCTTAGTACAGTTTGAATAACATTGAGCTTATCGTTAAATCTTGGTTGCAGTAATCCAGCATCCGTCATAAAAAAAGTGAACAGAAAATAAGATAGGAGAACGAGAGCAAGTGGAGAAACTATCCAAAACCCATTTTTAAATGAACGGGTTGGAAGAATGAGCTGTGCAATGAACCAGCTTAAAGGAAGAACAAAGGCCAGTTGGCGGTAGAGTAAAGAAATTACTGTTGTTGAAATAGCTAGAGCCAAGTATAAATAAGACTCTTTGTTGTGAGCCTTCAAGTAAAAAAGAAGGGAGATTGCAGTAAAGAACGCAAAAGGCACATCTGTCATGTAAGTATTAGACAAAGCCATGAATATAGGGTTAACTAGTAAGATTAAACTCATGAGCAAAGAGATGGGCTTTGAGAAGCCAACCTCTATGGCAATGGAGTAAAGGGTTATGAGTAACCCAAACCCTAGAACAATGGTAGAGAAACGTAAAGCGGAATGAGAAAAATCGGTGAAATAGGTGAATAAACCTCCCCATAAAAGGTGACCGACTAAAGTCATCTCGCCCCAGTTAGCAATCTTCAATTGACCTGTTTCGTGAAACCACTTAATAGATAGTGCATAAGCCCAATCATCGTTTAAGGGGAATTCACCAATAGGATTTATGAGAAAAGAAGAAAGAACCCAAGTTCCTAAAAGAATGAGGATGTAAGTTGAATGAGACTGTATCGATATTTTTAAGTCAGTCGCTATTCGCATTATAGCTTGTTTGAATAAAACGAAAAAGTACTGATTAACTCTTGCGCTGCGCGTGCATTCCCTAGCTCACTCCAGTGCCCATCACAAGAAAGAAAAAGCTGCTGTTGAGTAGATGAATCATATAACTGTTGAAGCTCAAATAGATTCAAATACTCTATGTTGTTCTCAATGCAAAATGCACTTAGTTCAGCTCCTAACTCATCATTTTGTAAATCTGATTTTGCAAATAGCTCTTCACCGTTTGGTATACTACATACCAAAAGAGGCTTCTCCCCAGCCTTTTCTCTAATCTGCATCAGGGCATATTTTACCCTATTGAGATGCGCTTTAGAATAATTGAAATAGCCAGGCTTATCTTCAAATTGTAGCAAGCTCACCTCATTAGAACTGAAAGCAGATACTCTCGGAAGTAAAGTAGATTTAGCGTACAAAGCCACATTGTATGAGTAAGTGAAATTGCCTAAAAATCGTTTCAAAGTATATTCTTGTAACGGTTTAGGTTCCCCAGCCAACATATCTGTATTGTAGTGAATCAATTCATAGTTGGGAAATTCGCCAACCAGATAAGGACGATACCTTTCTTTCAACCCTAGCTTTCCTATTTCATAATCATCATCAATGAAATCATTAGCAGGTAAGAGGCAAACAATTACAGCGTCATGGTCAAATTCTGAGGCTACATGCTCATACGTTTGCCAATATTGCGTACTCCCAAAGTTTCCAGAAATCCCAAAGTTGAGGTGTGGAATTCCAGTTTCCTGCTCCAATAAATTGGTAAACCTTTTGCTCTGTTCAACACCGTAACCTTCAACAAATGAATCGCCTAATACTACTACGCGTTTTTGAGAAGAGGTTTTTTTTCGCTCTTTATCCCTAAAACCATAGCTATTGCTTTGCATTGAAATAGAAAAGCAACTTTTAGCTAAGGTTATCTCGGAATTTGCTGGGTGTTGACTACCAAAATGAGGATTAGAATCAACCCAAAAAGAATTGATGTTTATAAAGTTATAGGTAGGAACATGAATCGGTAAAGTACCAAACTGACAAACAATCAGAAGACCAACTTCTAAGAAGATTAGAAAAATGAAAAATCCAATGATGCTATTTCTAATGCGTTTTAGAATCATTCGCTACTGACGTTCGTTGAACTATAGCGAAACTATATGTTTTGCTTCTCACATCTCGCACAAACTCATAAAAAGCAAACCTTTTCTAGATTTAGCGACTTGTTGATTATTCAAGAGTCTCCAAGTGTCATGAAACGAAACAGACTTATCTGTTGCAGAAAGATGAACCTTATTACCATCAATCTCATACGTTCCAGAAACATCAATCTTCTTCGAACTACACAAATCTTTAAAATGGAAAGAGAAATCATCTTCTAGTATGAGCTGAACTTTTTCATCTCCGTAAGAAGCTTCAATTCCTTTTTCTTGAGTTGGAGTTATTCCATTAAACGAAGCCACTAATAGACTCAACAAACTTACTGCTACTAATTTCATGGTAAAGAGTTTGAAGGTGAGACGAATAACTATGCGAAAAGTTACAGTGGCAAACTTTCTGTGTAAAAAAGGCAGTGCTTTAGTATGATGTGCGATGTGACTCATAATCACCAGTAAGTAGTGCGTGAATCTCCTGTCAAATTCGAGTAGATCAACTTGTTGGTCTGTATCGAGAATAAAGGACATACTGCACTTTACCTGAAAACAAAAGCCCCAGTTTTCACTGAGGCTTCATCTTTCATTTTATCAAACTGATGATTAATCTACAAACTCATCAAACGCAGCTTGTAAGTTTTCTGAGATTAACTCGGCAGAATGACCTTCAATATTGTGCCTTTCTAACATGTGTACTAATCTACCATCTTTAAACAAAGCAATGCTTGGGCTTGACGGAGGGTAAGGTAACATGTATCTACGTGCTTGCTCAGTAGCATCTTTATCTACTCCTGCAAATACAGTAGCTAATTTGGTAGGTTTTTTAGAGCCAGATACAGCCATCTTCACTCCCGGACGAGCCATTCCTGCCGCACATCCACAAACTGAATTAACTACCATTAATACGGTACCTTCAGTTTCTTTTAATACTTGATCTACATCTTCTACTGAAACGCAATCTTGAAAACCTGCCGAAGTAAGGTCTTCTTTCATTGGCGCAACTATTTCTGCTGGATACATATGTTTTGCTGTTTTATCTTGATTGAATTACAAAAGTAACAATAACCCAAGGGCTAAGTTCTTATCGTTTCGATTGAAAAAATTGTTTCATTAATGCAGAACATTCTGCTTCCATAACACCCGAAAGTACAGTGGTTTTAGGATGCAATAGCGAAGATTGAATACGAGCATACCCTCTTTTGGGGTCTGATGCACCATAAACCACCTTTCCAATCTGCGACCAAAACAACCCACCAGCACACATCACACAAGGTTCTAGCGTAACATACATGGTGCAGTCTTTTAAATACTTTCCTCCAAGTGTTTCTGCCGCTGCAGTAATAGCTTGCATTTCAGCGTGTGCAGTAACATCATTCAAACGTTCAGATAGATTATGAGCTCTTGCAATGATTCTGTTTTGAGAAACAATTACAGCTCCAACAGGCACTTCATCGGCATCGTAAGCACGTTGTGCTTCAAGCAGTGCTTGTTTCATAAAGTGTTCGTCTGAGAATACCGTTAACTCCATAGGATTACAACATTACAAGAATTCCCGTCAAAATCATGTTACAAACTGTGTTCAAACGGTTAATTTCGCACTTCATCAAATAGAATTATGTACAGATCACATACATGCGGAGAATTACGCATTGAGCACGTAGGACAAAATGTAACCCTTTCTGGATGGATTCAAAAATCTAGAGCTTTGGGAGGTATGACCTTCATCGATCTACGCGATCGTTATGGCATTACTCAGTTGGCATTTAGTGAAGAGGATAACAAAGCGTTGTTAGATGATGCACGTAAATTAGGTCGTGAGTACGTAATTCAAATTAAAGGAGAGGTAATTGAAAGAGCAAGTAAGAACGATCAGTTGCCAACTGGAGAAATTGAGGTGAAGGTTACAGAATTAAATGTTTTGAATGCTGCTCAAACTCCTCCATTTACTATAGAAGATGAAACCGATGGTGGTGAAGAATTGAGAATGAAATATCGCTATTTAGACTTACGCAGAAACCCACTAAAGAACAACATGATGTTGCGTCATCAAATGGGAATAGAAACGCGTAAGTACTTAGACCAGCAAGGATTTTTAGAGATCGAGACACCATTTTTAATCAAGTCAACTCCAGAAGGGGCAAGAGATTTTATTGTGCCATCTCGTATGCACGAAGGTGAGTTTTATGCTTTACCACAATCTCCTCAAACCTTCAAGCAATTGTTGATGGTTTCTGGGTATGACCGTTACTTCCAAATTGTACGTTGTTTTAGAGATGAGGATTTACGTGCTGATCGTCAGCCAGAGTTTACGCAAATTGACTGTGAAATGTCTTTCGTAGAGCGCGATGATATTTTGGCTGTATTTGAAGGAATGGTGAAACACCTTTACAAAGAAGTAAAGGGAATTGACTTGCCAGATTTCCCTCGTATGCAATACGATGATGCCATGCGTTTATACGGATCTGATAAACCAGATATTCGTTTTGGAATGCAGTTTAATGAATTGAACGATCTGGCAAAAGACCAAGGGTTCAAAGTATTTGATCAAGCAGAATTGGTAGTAGGTATTTGTGCTCCAGGCTGTGCATCATACTCACGTAAAGATATCGATAAACTAACCGATTGGATGAAGCGCCCTCAAATTGGTGCTAAAGGGTTGGTTTGGGTAAAGTACAATGAAGATGGTACAATCAAATCAGCAGTAGATAAGTTCTACAGTCAAGAAGTTCTGCAGTCTTGGTTAGATAGATTCGAGGCAAAACCTGGGGATTTAGTATTGGTGCTTTCTGGCGAAACAAATGCTACACGCAAACAGTTGAACGAATTGCGTTTAGAAATGGGTAACCGTTTGGAATTACGTGTAAAAGGAGAGTACGCTCCATTATGGGTGGTAGATTTTCCATTGTTAGAGTGGGACGAAGATTCTCAACGTTTCCATGCAATGCACCACCCATTCACAGCACCAGTGGCAGAAGATATTGAGTTGATGGATACCGACCCTGGTAAAGTAAAAGCCAACGCATACGATATGGTAATGAATGGCGTTGAACTAGGTGGTGGATCTATCAGAATTCACGATAAAGAACTACAGCAGAAGATGTTCAAAGCACTAGGATTCTCAGATGAAGAAGCCGAAGCTCAGTTCGGATTCTTAATGAATGCCTTTGAGTATGGTGCACCTCCGCATGGTGGTATTGCATTCGGTTTCGATCGTTTGGTATCCGTTTCAGCCGGAGAAGAAAGCATCAGAGATTTTATTGCATTCCCTAAGAATAACGCTGGTCGCGATGTGATGATTGATTCGCCATCTGCTGTATCAAACGAGCAGTTAGATGAGCTGCATATCAATCTAAAATCAAATGACTAAACAACTTTTCATAATAGCATTAGCATTAGGCAGCTTTGCATGTACAAGTGATGATGTTGTAGATACTTCAACATCAGATGTAGCAGTAGCTGCGCCTGGAGCATATGATGGGGTGGAAACACTAGAATATTCGAGTTTTCCAGATAGAAACTCTTCTGAAGATGCCCTCATAAATGTAACGTATGTTGGAAAGAACGATTTAAACTTGATTGGGCAAGGAGGGGATGCTTTTAGAGCAACTACCTCTGGTTCTAATAACAGTTCACCGTCATTATCCAGCGTTATTTCTGGTCAGGGTATATATGACGGAGAAAATCAAAATGTAGAGGGTAATTTCAGATTAACGGTTACCTCTTCTAATAATGTTTCAGATACAACAGGAACACTTACCTATACTTACACTCGCAGTTTCGAAGAGGGTGGTACTTTAACCATAGAGTTTAACGGAGTTAGACAATAAGTCATGAGAAACCCATGGATGTGGTTGCTACTAGCAACAACTTTTTTTGCTTGTAAACGAGAAAATAGACCAATCAATAAAGTAGAATTGGGCGGTGAAGTAGCCGAGGATTACATTGGTTTTTTAACGTTACAACCACAACTTACTCCAATGCAAGTTGCACAAGGAGTACAACCATGGATGGATACCATTAAAATTGATACGAACTGGTTGTTTTACCAAGTATTTGATATTCCAGAAGGGCGCTATTGGTTAGGTTATGGTAATGATGTAATGCCTGTGTATTTAACTCCAGGAAAAACGTTAAACATTAACATCGATGCAAAAAATCCAGTTGAGACATTGAAGTTTTCAGCGGGTACCAAAAAGCCAAGTCGTTATTTGCGCGATAAGTGGTATGCTAAACGAGGTGTAATTGAAAAGGAGCTGTACAACGGAACGCAACAAGACTTTCTGCAAGAGTTAGATCTTGCTCGAAAATCACTCGATACCATCTTAGTGAAGTTTATTACAGATAAACCAACATTCAGCGAATCGTTTTTCAAGCGCGAATCAATGAGTAACTTTTACTATGCAACTGCGCATAAATTGAAGTATCCAAAGGTTCGTTACCAGTTTTCAGATTCGTTACAACCATTAGATTCTTCATACTACGACTTTATTTCTGAATTCAATTTTCACGATACCAATGTATTCGAAGAAGCCGATTACCTAGTTTCTATTCAATTGATTATGGATAGAGACTTAGAAGAAGTGTATTTAGATCCATTGGGCTCTCAGACTAATATGTTCGAAGCCAAAGTAAATTGGATTGATAGCGTATTGAAAGGAGAGGTAAAAGATTACTTCTTAGCAAGTGCAACCAAAAATTACATTGCTTACGATTTTCATTATGAGCCAGATTCACTGATCCAGAAGGCTCTTAGTGCTATAACAGATGATAAGTTGGGATCAACTCTTTTGAATGAATTAGAAATTCGTGGACATTTAGCGCAAGGCAATCTGCCTCCAGTTTTTCAGGCAGTAGATGCAGGCGGAGCTAAACAAACCTTAGATTCTTTAAAAGGTAAGGTAGTCTTGGTTGATTTTTGGGCTACTTGGTGTGGGCCATGTATCGATCAAATGAAATATCTGGAAGGTGTAAAAAGAAAATTCAAAGGCCAACCATTTGAGGTAGTAAGCATAAGTATAGATGATTCTCGTTACAAGTGGACTTCTTATGTGAATGAAGAAAACCTGAAAGGAAATCAGTGGTTCATGCCAGGAGGTTGGAGTTCGAAAATGGCATACGATTATGTGCTAATAGCCATACCTAGATACGTTTTATTAGATCAACAGGGAAGAATAATTGATGCTAGTGCTCCGTTTCCATCAGATCCAAAATTGGTGGAACTCATTGACCAATCTCTTGCAACAGTCTCGTAACAATACGTTTACGTTGTTCATATATGATTCTTAACCAATCACTTCTTGGTAAGCATCTCATAAATTTCAGATAACCAACGAGTCAAGCTAGTACTCTTCCTTTGCAGGATAAACAGGGGACATTGTATTCAGCGAGAAAAATTGATTGTACCAAACAATTGAGTTCTTATCTGGGCTCGAAAGGCAATCTACTCCCTTCTCTTCTCGCTTCCACTCCAATTAATCCGGTAAAAATTTCGCCTTATGAAAAAGATGAAGCGTCAGGTAGATGTGCTTGTAATCAGTGATGTGCACTTAGGTACGTATGGATGTCGTGCAAAAGAATTACTGAAGTATATGAAGTCCGTTCAACCGAAGCATGTGATATTGAATGGAGATATTATAGATATCTGGCAATTCAAAAAACATTACTGGCCTAAGTCACACATGAAGGTGGTAAAAAAGCTTATGACTTGGATTGGACAGGGTGTTCAGGTAGATTACATAACAGGAAATCATGATGAAATGCTACGCAAATTCGATGGGCTAGAACTAGGAACTTTCCGAGTGTGTAATAAAGTATTGATGGATTTGAATGGCGAAAAAGCATGGTTCTTTCACGGTGATGTGTTTGATGTTACCATGAAATATTCTAAGTGGTTGGCAAAGCTTGGTGCAATAGGCTATGATACCTTAATCATGATTAATACAGTAGCTAACTGGGTGTCAAATAAGTTTGGTAGAGGAAGAATCTCGTTGTCTAAAAAGATCAAGAATAGTGTAAAGTCAGCAGTAAAATTTATTGATGACTTTGAGGAAACGGCAGCTGATATAGCCATCGATAATAAGTACGATTACGTAGTGTGCGGACACATTCACCAAGCACAAAAACGTACCATTACAAATGATAATGGATCTGTAATGTATCTAAATTCTGGCGATTGGATTGAGAATTTAACAGCACTTGAATTTACAGATGGAGAGTGGACGTTGTTTAAGTTCGAGGAAGATTTTATTGAAGTTGATGAAACTGAAGTAGAGGAAGAAGAGTTAGAAACAGATATGTTGTTTCAAAAACTCATTGCAGAATTTAACATGATGAAAGCTTCATGAGAATACTATACGCAATACAAGGAACAGGTAACGGGCACGTAAGTAGAGCTCGAGAAATAGTTCCGTTGTTGGCCTCAAAAGCAGAGGTAGATGTATGTATTAGTGGTCGCGATCATCAGGTAGATTTGCCGTTTCCAGTAAAATACTCTTATCAAGGTTTTGGTTTTGTGTTCGGTAAAGATGGAGGAATCGATTATTGGCAAAGTATCAAACAAGTGAATTTATTTGTGTTGATGCAAGAAATTCGAGAGGTACCTGTTCAAGATTATGATTTGATCATCAACGATTTTGAACCAGTTACAGCTTGGGCAGCAAAATTGAGAAAAGTACCCTGTGTTTCATTGAGTCATCAAGCAGCGGTTCTGCATCCAAGTACTCCCAAAGTAGAAGGTTTTCATTGGTTTCCGAAGATGGTATTGAAGAATTATGCACCTACTCAGAAACAATATGGCTTTCATTTCAAAGCATACGGAAATGAGATTTTTACTCCTGTTATTCGTCACTTAATTCGAGAGGCTAAGCCAACTCAAGGAAACCATTACACAGTCTATTTGCCTTCTTATTCAGAAGACCATATTATAGAAGTACTTGGCAATGTAAATGCTAAATGGGAAGTGTTTTCAAAGCATTCCAAAGAAGATCATAGGGTAGGGAATATCGTTTTCAAACCAGTAGATCAGGAGAACTTTGTACAAAGTTTGGCAAGTTCTCAAGGCTTTTTCTGTGGCGCAGGATTCGAGGGACCCGCAGAAGCATTGTGGTTAGGGAAAAAAGTAGCTGTTATTCCTATGAAAGGCCAATACGAACAGCACTTAAACGCTGCGGCTATTCATGAGTTTGGTGTTCCTGTATTTAGTGAATTGAACGAGGATATCATTCCAGAATTAACAAAGTGGGTAGAAGACCCGAATACCACTGAAGTTGATTTCCCAGATCAAACATCAGCTATTTTAGATAGGGTTCTTGAAGAAAGTTCTCCGTTAATTCATCAAGTGGCATTTTCGTCTTAGTTACCTAGAATTTGTATGATTGCTATCATGCAAGATTCATTGAAAGTAAGTTGGATTCAGGCACCATTGGTTTGGGAAAATGCCGATGGAAACAGAAGTTTTTTTGAGAATGAGATTTCTTTGATTGAAACTGACGTAGTGCTTCTTCCAGAGATGTTTACCACAGGGTTTAGTATGAATCCTTCAGCTCTTGCCGAAACGATGGATGGAGAAACTATACAGTGGATGAGGCGTTTAGCAGCGCAACAGAACTGTGCCATTGCAGGAAGTGTCATTATTCGAGAAGATGAACAATACTTCAATCGTTTAGTTTGGATGAATCCTGATGGAGCATATTGGACGTATGATAAACGGCACCTATTCTCTTATGCAGGAGAAGAGAAGGTCTATACTGCGGGAAATGAAAGAGTAGTTTGGAACTTTAAAGGGTGGAGAATTCTACCACAAGTTTGTTTTGACTTGCGTTTTCCAGTCTGGGCAAGAAACCAAAACGATTATGATTTAGCGTTCTATGTAGCAAATTGGCCAAGTAAGCGCTCATTTCCTTGGAAACAACTACTTGTTGCTAGAGCAATTGAAAATCAAGCTTTCGTAATTGGAGTGAACAGAGTGGGGGATGATGGTAACGGCATTGCTCATTCAGGAGATTCTTTAGCATTGAACGCGTTAGGAGAAACACTAGAAGCATCTACTCCTTTTCAAAAGAGTGTAGATACTGTAGAGCTCAGAAAAGAAGACTTAGAATTGGTTCGCAATCGGTTTCAATTCTTGCAAGAGCAAGATGATTTCAAATTACTTTGATGGAATAAACTTCCAATCGTAGTCAATTTCCCAATTGGCTCTCACGTCAATCTGTTTCGGAAAATAGTAGATTTCTTCAGGTTGTCGTTTCGTTTTGATATCCCCAGTTGTCCACTTTCCGTTTCCATCACTATCTATAATGATGCGCATTCCGTATTTGCCAGGTTGAATAATATCGTAATCTATCACCTTGGTTTGGTTAGTAATAAATTCTTTTTTGATGATTTCTCCTTTTGAGTTAAGAATTTCTAGAACCATTTGACCTGTTGGCCAATCTTCAAACTTAAGTGTGAGTTTACCATAATCTTCGAAGGAGAGGGTTTTAAACGATTGTGTTAAGGTATCAGGGTTATTTAACCCATATACATCTGTAATAGCACCAGGGTAGTAAATTAACTGGTGTTGTACATCTTGGCGCCAAGGATAAATCACAGCTACTTTAGGTACAAAAGCTGTAAGTGATCCTGCTTCAATAGGAGTCGTAATTAACTGAAAAGAATCACTTGGTAAAGTATCGCCAGCCACAACCAATGAAATACTATCTCTGTTTACTTCGCTAAATGGATGATTTCCTTGAATAAACAAGGTGTCAAAGTATTTATGTGTACTTGCAGTAGTATTAGCTTGGAAAGAGAAACTAACACTTGCTTTGCCTTTTTCTATGCTTTTTAAGAATTTCTCGTAGCTCGGCATTTTATAGATGACTGTGTCTATTATACTGTCAACTGTAACCAATAACTGCAATGAATCTTGAGATCTACCAGGAAATACGGTAAAGGTTAAGCTGTCTCTAGTATCGTTCCATACTTCATAAAATCCAACCTCCTCTTGCTCATTTATTGGAGTCATACTAAACTCTTTCACAGGAAGATCAAACTTCATACTAGCAGTGGTGAAATCTTGAGGTTTCTGCTTTGTAATTAACTGAGCATCCGGAGTTGGTTTAAACAACTTGATCTTATGAATGATTGAATCATCTGCACTGCTTACAGCATTCATTAAAAAGCCGACACGTTCTGCAGATCCATCCACTTTGTAATTGCTGTTTTTATCTTCTACCACAAATAGCTGAAACATGCCAATGGGTAAAAAACCAAGTTGAAAAGTTCCATCTTCTCTTGTTTTAGCAATGTAATCTGGACGTAAAGTAAACAGAGCTGTATCTGACATGGATTTATGCAATATGGCAGTTATATCCTTTACCTCTTTACCTGTATATGCATCTACTACTTGTCCAATTACATCCATAGAGTCAAGCGCTTTACCTGTAGAAAACACAAACAGATTACTGTCTAACGGGTTTCCTTCAGTAAAATCAACTATCCCATTACCGAAGTTCATGTTGTAAGTAGTGTTGGGTTGAAGCGTATCGTTAATTTTCATTACAACCGACTTCCCTTTTTCAATGAATTCAGGTCGATACTTCAAGGGAGGAGAACTGATGAATTCTTGAGAAATCTTGGATAATTTGACATACTCATCAAATTGGAATTCAATTTGTTTCGCAACAAAATTTGTGCTGTAATTACTAGGTGTCGCTGATAAAATCTTTGGCGATTCTGTGTCTTTTTCACCACCGCTTAAGGGTAATACTTGCGCACATCCCACAATAAGAGTAACAGCTAACGCTATAAGGAAAGTATGAATTAGATATTTCAATTCCAGTTTTTTACCTGATTTGCGATAAATTGACATAGTGCCTGAAGATGTTGTTGGTCAATAGAATCGAAGTGATCAAAATGCTCACTGTCTACATCTAATACACCCCAAACTGTGCCATCTTCTAAGATAATCGGAACTACAATTTCAGAGTTAGTTGAAGAACTACAGGCAATATGCCCAGTAAATTCGTGCACATTGGGTACCAATTGAGTAACCTTTTCTTGCCAAGCTGAACCGCAAACTCCTTTGCCTTTAGCAATTCGAGTGCATGCTACAGGACCTTGAAAAGGACCTAATACCAATGTATCTTGATCTGCTATATAAAATCCTGTCCACCAAAAGTTAAACGTGTCATTTAGTGCTGCAGATATGTTGGCAAGGTTAGCCGTTAGATTAGTTTCGCCCGCGGTTAAAGCCTCTATTTGAGGAAGCAATTGCTCGTAACGTTCGGCTTTTGTACCAGATGAAATTTCAAGCTCTTCAGACATGATCGCAAATATAGTTTCTTACATAGTATAGGCCGCAGTGGCAATACTAACCGATGCTGGATTTCCCTTGAATAACTCAATAGCACAAGCTTCTAAAGTAGAACCAGTTGTAATCACATCGTCAATTAATAGAATATGCTTTCCAGTGAAATCTGTTTCTGGACGTAATTGAAAAATGGTGGAAACATTTTTCCACCTAGCCCATCTCGATTTTTTTGTTTGAGACTCATTATATGTTACGCGTAGTAAAGAGGTTTCATCTATTTCCCAGTTAGTGGTTTCATGTAACCCTTGAGATATGAACGAACATTGATTGTAACCTCGTTTCCTTAGCTTTTTCTGATGCAGAGGAACGGGAACTATGGTGGTAATGTGTTGGAAACGAGACGACTTTTTGAGAAGAATACCAAGTTTCTTTCCAAGTAAAATACCTGCCTCTAGTTGATCGTTATACTTAAGGGCATGCATTAATTGCTGAACACGTCCTTCCTTGCTAAAATAGTAACAGGCTGTAGCAGCTTGAATCGGTATCCGTCCCCAGAATATTTGTTCGATGGGATTTTCAGGAATGATCTCGTAATGAGTATGGGGTAGCTCCATTTCGCATACTGAACAAACTGTTTTTTCATGTGGGGCTAGTACAACATGGCAGCATAAGCAGCAAGGGGGGTAAAGTAGGGATACGAAATCTTTTAGCATAGAAAGAGGGATTAAGTGGCACAAGCCTTTATTTTTGGATAGTATAAAGTTAGTTATGGAACAGCAATCAGAAAAACCAAATCAAAAAAAGCCAATAAGCGCAATCTTGATCTTGTTATTAGTTGTTGTGGCTGGGTTTGCCGCATACATGGCCTATAACAATCAGCAGTTAAATAAGCAGCTTACGGATTTAGGTTACCTAAAACAAGAAGTAGAAGATGAGAAAAATAGGGTAATTGATGAGCTGGAAGGAATGACTGGTCAATACGACTCATTGGCAATTACTAATGATTCTATGAATGTAGAATTAATGGAACAGCGTGAGAAGGTAGAGGAGCTGATTGCAAAAGCCAAGAATAACGAGTGGACCGTTTATAAGCTGAGAAAAGAGGCTGGAACACTGCGTGAAATTATGAAGGGGTACGTAAGAACGATTGATTCTTTGAATACCCTAAATGTTGAGCTACGTGCAGAGAATGCTCAGGTAACTCGTAAATTGAGCGAAACAGAATCTAAGAATACTGCGTTGCGTGATGCTAATGAACAGCTGAGCGAAAAAGTAAAGTTAGGAGCTAAGCTAAAGGCTCTGGATATGGTAGCTTACGGTCAACGTGTTAAGAGAAATGGCGTTCATCGTGAAACAGATCGTTCTGATAAAGTTGAGAAAATAAAAGTTTGCTTTACACTTGATAAAAATGAAGTAGCAGAAGCAGGAAACAAAAATGTTTTTGTTCGCATTATTGCCCCTTCTGGACAGGTATTAGCAGAACGTAGTGATGATGGTCATATGTTCGACTTTGCTGGAACACGTGGGTTGTTTAGCGTTAAGAAGTTGGTGTACTACGAGAAACAAGAACTAGACTTATGTATGTATTTTGAAGATGCTAAGAATCTACAAGGTGGAGACTACATCGTTGATGCATATGCAGATCAAATGAAGATAGGGTCGACCAAGTTTACCCTTAAATAGGAAAGCTATTTATTGTTGAAGGCATTCATCGTATGTTGAATGCCTATTGTTCCAAAACTTAGAATGGCATTCTTTGCGAGCTGAACACGTTCGTTAAGGGTTTGCTGTTCATCAGCATTCCACTGACCTAGTACAAAATCTACTTGTCTACCTTTCGAGAAATTATCGCCAATGCCAAAGCGTAAGCGCGCATATTGATTCGTGCCCAAAGTTTGCTGTATATGCTTTAAGCCATTATGGCCGCCATCACTCCCCTTGCCTTTTATTCGGATTTTTCCAAATGGTAAAGCCAGATCGTCAGTTGTTACGAGAACTCGATCAATCGGAATTTTTTCTTGTTGCATCCAATAATGAACCGCTTTTCCGCTGAGGTTCATGTAAGTAGTTGGTTTAATAAGAATAAAGGTTTTCCCCTTGTGACGCATTTCAGCCACAAAAGCATGTCGCTGCTGTTCAAAAAAAATACCCGATGCATCTGCTAATGCATCGAGTATTTCAAAACCTATATTATGTCTAGTATCTTGATATTCTGAACCAATATTACCTAGCCCTGCAATCAGATACTTCATACGTGTGCTAGATTAAGCTTCAGCAGCTTCTTCTTCACCCTCTTCTTCTTCAGCCACTGCACCACGAGCAGTTTTAACAGCTACAACAACGTTAGAAGCAGGATCCAATAACTCAACTCCATCAAAATTAAGATCAGCTACTTTGATAGCTCTACCAATTTTTAAGTCAGTGATATCAATCTCAACTGAATCTGGAATAGCAGATAAAGCACCTTTTAACTTTAATTTACGCATTGGCTTGCGTAATTTACCACCATTACGAACTCCAATGGCACTACCTTCTAGGTTGATAGACATTGAAACAGTAACAGGCTTTTCGTCATTAACTAATAAGAAGTCAACGTGAGTAGCTTTATCAGTCAATGCATCATATTGTGCATCTTGAAGAATAGTGCTATATGTTTCACCGTCTACTTTTAACAATACGTTGTACGTATCGGCAGTATAGATAATTTTATCTAAGTCACGCTCATCAATTTGAATGTGCAACTCATTATCTCCACCGTATACAACAGCAGGAACAAATCCTTCTTTTCTCAACTTGGCAGCGTCTTTCTTGCCAGTATTCTCGCGCTTTGAGCCGTTTAATTCAAGCGTTTTCATGTAACTCTCTATTATCTGCTATTAAATAATGAAATTAGAACTGATAGACTTCTGTGTTTCAATTTTCTGAACCACATCAGCAAAAAGGTTGGCCACAGTTAGGACCTTTATTTTAGAAGATTCTTTTTGTAAAGGAATCGTATCTGTTACAATTAATTCAGTGATGTCTGAAGCTTCAATGCGATCGTATGCAGGACCACTTAACACAGGGTGAGTACAGATTGCTCTTACACTCTTAGCCCCCTCTTCTTTCATCAAAGAAGCTGCTTTACATAGTGTACCTGCTGTATCAATGATATCATCAATCAACAAAACATCTTTTCCTTTTACATCACCAATTACCATCATATCTTGAACTTCGTTTGCTACTCTTCTTTGTTTGTAACAAATAGCTAATTCAAGATCAAGATATTTAGCATATGAGTTTGCTCGTTTAGTACCTCCAGTATCTGGAGCAGCAATAACCAAACTACTTAAGTCTAAATTTTCTTGGATGTACGGAAGGAAAATAGATGATGCAAACAAGTGGTCTACTGGAACCTCAAAGAAACCTTGAATTTGATCTGCGTGCAAATCCATGGTCATAAGACGTGTAACACCAGCCGCTGTCAACATATTAGCTACCAATTTAGAACCGATAGCAACTCTTGGTTTATCTTTTCTGTCTTGACGTGCAAAACCGAAATATGGAATTACTGCAATAATATTCCTCGCAGAAGCTCTTTTTGCAGCATCAATCATCAACAACAACTCAAACAAGTTGTCTGTAGGAGGAATAGTTGTTTGAATTAGAAACACATCTTTACCACGAACGGTTTCATCAAAGTAAGCGGTGAATTCACCATCGCTAAACTTTGCAATCGTAACCTCACCAAGCTCACTTCCATATGCTTTGGCAATTGCTTCAGCTAGTTCTGGGTGCGCGTTTCCTGTAAAAAACTTAAGTTGTGAATCCATACTCCTCTCAAAAAGGGGTGCAAATTAACCAAATAAATACCACTTGTACAAACAATTAGCGAATTGGAAACAATGAAAAGATCTAGGAATCACGAATTACTAAAGTCAAAATCTAAATAGCTATCAAAATTTGACTACTTTTGCCCACCTTTTACAAGGAACGCCCGGGTGGCGGAACTGGTAGACGCGCTGGATTCAAAATCCAGTTCTTTCGGGAGTGCGGGTTCGATTCCCGCCCCGGGTACAACAAAAAGCAGTTACTTACGTAAGTAACTGCTTTTTTTATTTCTCTCTTCATGAATTTCTTCCTCGCTTTTCTTGTAAGCTCTTTTTAACTAAGTATTAGTTGTTGCCTTAAGTCGATCAGATGCAATACACGTAATTGTGCATTGTAATCTTCGAATTTGAAACCTAAAGAGTTCACTCATGCAATGGGTGGGTAAATTCGGTAGAAAGCAAATTTCTTTTCGAGATTATTTCATGATGAGAAAAAACAACGGAGGCAGTTTGTGGCCTATTTGTCTATTAATTAAAGTAAGAAAGCTTTTTCTTTTTGGAAAGAGTTTAATTTCAGTGAGTTTATGTGGTAATTGGATAATATGGTTACTTTTATAGGAGAATAACCACCTCGAATCCCACATCACTTTTAATAATTAGCCAAAAACTGACCTGTTTCTACTTATGTCTATTAAGCCAAAAACTTTCTCTACAGATTTAATCCCCAGTCAAAACTACACGAAGCGTTCTCACCGCATTGATTTCCAATTTAGTAGTCAGCCACCTTTTTCACTACGTAATTTTTCTAATCACATATTTAATCTAAAACCAATTACTTATGAAAAAGAGTTTTTTGAAGTTGATGCTGGTACTTTCCTGCTTTACAGGCGTAGGCACAACACAGGGACAAACTTGGACAGAAAATGACAAGCTTGTTTCAGGTAACCGTCAAGTTAACGGTGAATTTTCTTCTCAGGGAGAAGGAGTGGGTATTAGTGGCGATTATGCCGTTGTAGGGGCTCCTCGCGAGAGTTATGGGGGGTTCTCTGGTGCTGGAAGGGCCTACGTGTATAAGAAAGATGCCAATTGCAATTGGGTTCTTAATCAAACGATTAATCCACCAGTTCCCACTACTGGTGACTATTTTGGTTTTGCTGTCTCAATGGATAATGGATTCATGGTAATTTCATCTAGAAATGAAGATGAAGATGCAAGTGAAACAACTACTGTAAACAACGCTGGTTCAGCTTACATCTATCGTAATATAGGTGGGGTATGGACATTAATGCAAAAGATAGTCGCTTCCGATAGGGAAGTTGGAGGAGCATTTGGTCATGATTTAGATCTCAGTGGAAGAAGAATTATTGTTGGTGCTTGGGGAGATGATCAGGGTTCAGGAGCTCCATATGTGATTAATTCAGGTGCTGCGTACATATTTGAGTTTAACGGTACCACTTGGAATCAAGTTCAAAAGTTGGTTGCTTCTGATAGACAAGCCCATGATTGGTTTGGCGTTAGTGTAGCTATATATGGTAATAATGCCATTGTTGGAGCACATTCTGAAGACCATGACGCTGGTGGAGGCAGTATGCTTACTAATAGTGGTTCAGCTTACATGTTCGAGCGTAGCGGAGGTACTTGGTCAGAAATTCAAAAGGTTACTTCATCAGATCGAGGAACATACGAATACTTTGGAATGCAGGTAGACATGCATGGCAGTTATGCTATTGTAGGTTGTAAATCTGACTATCAGGATGAAAATGGTTTAAACTCAATGACAGCTGCTGGTTCTGCTTTTGTTTTTAAGAAATCTTCAGGTACGTGGGTAATAGATCAGAAACTAGATGCTAGTGATCGTACAGCGGGAGATCGATTTGGTCATTCAGTAGCTCTAGGAAAAGAATTTGCGGTTGTAGGTGCTTACATAGAAAGCCACGATGAGCTTGGAGGCAATTATATGGGTGCGGCAGGCTCTGCCTATATTTTTAGATTGAGTTCATCTGGATGGAGTCAGATGCAAAAAGTAGTACCTAATGATAGAGCAAGTCAAGATCGATTTGGCTCATCTGCCGCTATTTGGGATGATAAAGTAATCATAGGAGCACTATACGAAGATGAGGATGACGCTGCTATTCCTACCAATACTTTATTATCAGCTGGATCTGCATATATGTTTGAGATCAATACGCCAGCTTCAACACCTACTGTAACAGCGTCTTCTGCTTCAGTATGTTCGGGAGGAACCGTTACATTATCCGCAAGTGGAAGTTTAGGAGATGCTGCTAATTGGCAATGGTATTCTGGTTCTTGTGGAGGAACACCAATTGGAACTGGTAGTTCTATTACCGTTTCTCAAACGTCAACAACTACTTACTATGTGAACGGAGTAGGCGGTTGTGTTTCTCCAGGAGCTTGCGGATCTATTACTATAAATACTTCAGCTCCGTCATGGCATCAAACAACTATGAACGCAAATGGAGGAGATCATAACAATGATGTAGCTGTTGATGCAAATAACAACGTATATGTTACGGGTACTTTTATAAATCAAACAGTGTTAGATGGAGGTAATAATCCAAATTACGTTATGAATACTGGTGTTGGCTCACAAGTTGCATCTTACGTAGCTAAGTATGATGCATGTGGAGATTTGATTTGGGTAGCACATACCAAGGGTAGTAAAGACAACTACTCGAATAGTATTGCATTAGATGAAAATGATGAAGTAGTATACATAGCAGGAGATTACGTTAGTAACGTGATTTTTACAACGTCAAGTGGCTGCGTATCAACACAAATTAATGCACCTGGATCATCTACTGGTTATGTGGCTGCATTTAAAATGGCTAATGGTTGTGTAATATCTGTTGATCCAGTTGTGGCTAATACATCTACTAAAGCTTCTGCTATTGCGGTTAATAAATCTACTGGAGATATTTATGTAGGCGGTAATGAATCACCTAATACTAGTGGTTCTCCATATACGTCTTACATATTTAAGTATTCACCTACAGGAGCAGGTATAGGCGGTTTAATAACTAGTATAACGTCTAACAACTTTGGTCTGTACAACAACGAAGTAAATGATCTTGATTTTGACGAGATAGATGAAATGCTATGGGTGATAGGGGATTATGAAAAATCTGTAAACTTCACACCAGGAAACTTACTTACTGCAGCAACGGGTACCGTTCAAGATGCTTACCTATTAGCTTATGAAGACAATGGTGCTTTCTTCAGTACGGTATACAATAAAATTGGAAATGCTACTTACTTCATGAGTGGACAGGGAGTAGCTGTTGATCCGAACTCTGGAGTTCCTTTCATGACTGGAGGTTACCGAGGAGGAATTGGAGATCCGTTTGATTTTGGGGCATTAAATAGTCTTCCAACACTAAGTGGTTACAGTGCTTACACGGCCAGTTTTGATCTAGGAAGTTCTGGTTGGGCTAGATACTACAACTCTCCTGGTGGTACAGCAGATGGTACAGCTGTAACACACGATGGTAGCCGAGCTTATTTTGCTGGTACGTTTAATAGAACGAGTGTTGATGTGCAAGGAATTGGCTCATATCCATACTCTGTAATAGGTACTCCACTTATGAATAATCATACGATAGTAGCATGTTATGAGAACAATGGTTCTGGTGTGTGGGCTAACGTAACAGAAGATCCATCTTCAAATAGTGCTATACATAATGCCAAGGGAATAGCAGCAGGAGGGTCGAACCATGTATTTGTAGCGGGGTCTTATAGAGGTAGAATTGATTATTGGTACTCTACTGGTGCACCTGTTTTAAGTTCAAGTGGAAGTGGTACCAACGGATATACTATTCGAGTAGCTAAAACTGGAGGAAATATGTTCAAGACTGGTGGGGTTGAAAATCAAGTAGTCGATGCAGAAATTGTTACTGAAATTACAGCATATCCGAATCCAACGAATGGTAATCTAACTCTTCAAATTGATGGGTTTAATGCTGAAAAAGAATATGAAGGGTTGTTGATGAATGCTATGGGACAAGTAGTGTTATCAAAAACATTAACAAGTCCTACAACAAACTGGAACTTATCTGATTTCTCTACTGGTATTTACATCTTATTGATTACTGATGGGGTAGAATCTCAAACAATACGAATTTCGAAGAACAACTAATTTTTGAAATTGTCAAGATAAGAGATGCAACGCATCTTGATAGTTTAGAAATAAGAATAGAAAAGCAGCTACATTTATGTAGCTGCTTTTTAGTTTTTGGCAACAATGAATAGTTATTAAACGTTTCTTCAAAACATAATTTCAGCAGGATAAACGGTAATAATCGTTCTTGAATGAAGGTTACATTTGTGATATGAAGAAATGGCTCATGTATATGCCGCTTGTACTTTTCGGGAGTCTTGCGGTTGGTTTTTATTTAGGTTCTAAATTGCAATGGAGCTCAACTGGATCAGATGTTGGTTTGCAGCCATCTGTGTTGTTCAGTAAGTCTAACGAAGGACAGAAACTAGAACAAATCATTCGTTATATTGATAATGAGTATGTTGACTCTGTTCAACGAAAAGAATTGGTTGATCAATCAATTCAATACATTTTGCAAGAATTAGATCCTCACAGCTATTACATAACAGCAGAGGAATTAGCTGCATTAAATGAGCCTTTAGAAGGCAATTTTGAAGGAATTGGGGTTCAATTTAATATTCGCAAAGACACTGTAGTGGTTGTAACTCCTCTTTCAGGAGGCCCCTCAGAAAAGGTAGGTATTAGAGCAGGAGATCGCATTGTAGAAGTAGAGGGTGAATTGATAGCTGGAATTGGCATTCGAAACAGTGATGTGCTTAAACTATTGAAAGGTGAGAAGGGAACAAAAGTTCAAGTAACGATAAAGAGAGATAAAGAAGATAGTTTGAACTTTACCATTGTTCGAGATAGGATTCCGATTCACAGTGTGGATGTTGCTTACATGATTAATCAAGAAGTTGGATACATTAAAATCAGCCGTTTTGCTAAGAATACTTATCAAGAATTTGAAGAAGCCTCAAGAAAGTTGTTGAAGCGTGGAATGAAGGAGTTGATTTTGGATCTGAGAGGAAATGGTGGTGGTTTTTTGGACGCTGCTGTTTCTATTGCAGATGAATTTTTGCCAGCCGGAGAGTTGATAGTTTATACAGAGGGTAGAGCTCGGCCTAGAGAGGAGTTTATAGCAACTGGGAATAACCTGCTTCTTAATACTGGTGTGTCGGTATTAATTGACGAAGCATCTGCAAGTGCTAGTGAAATTGTTGCGGGAGCGATTCAAGATAATGATCGTGGAAACATTATTGGAAGAAGATCTTTTGGAAAAGGATTAGTTCAAGAGCAAACCATGTGGCCAGATGGATCGGCTACCAGATTAACAATTGCAAGATATTATACGCCAACAGGAAGGTGTATTCAGAAACCATATTCTGATGGGACAGAATCGTATCATGAAGAAATGTATGAACGTTATGAGCATGGAGAATTCTTTAGTCAAGATAGCTTAGTGGTAAATGATACGCTAAAATACACTACTAAAGGTGGTAAAGTAGTGTATGGAGGTGGAGGTATTTCTCCTGATGTATTTGTTCCCTACGATACAACTAGTAGATCATCATATTTAAACGCTCTTGTGTACAATGGTATCATCTATGATTGGGCTTGGAATTATGCAGATCATCACCGAGAGGAGCTTACCGCATATGAGTCGAGCGAGGATTTTGTGAATTCTTTTAAACTTACACCTGCGTTGTATTCTGATTTTGAGAACTTTGCTTCAGAAAGAGGGGTTACTGACTATTTAAGCGGTGCGAGGAAAAGTGAAGCTGAGATTAAGCGCAGAATTAAAGCTTATGTTGCCAGAGCTATATGGAATAATGAAGGCTTTTACCCGATATGGAATCAAAAAGATCCTGTTATTAATGCATCGCTAGAGTCGTTGTAAGCTAATTTGAAAAGCAATAAAAAAGCCCTCATACCTGAGGGCTTTTTTATTGCTTTATGTTTATAGATTAACGTTTTTCATCGCTTTCCATTTCAGCATTACGTCTTTCTAACTCTTCTATTTTCTTTTTGTTTTCTGGCTTGAAATAGATTCCTTGATTTTCGTCTAACCCATAAGCTTTAGGATGAAGATATTTTCCTTTGTCTTCGGCTTCTTTTTCTTGAACAGGTTGAATTCTATTTGCATTTGAATAGTTATCGTTTCTAATTCCTGTTACTTGCCAAGAAACTTCAATGTTTGGTTGGTTAGTTTGAATTACAAACTGATTGTGACTAACCTTTTCTTTAATGATTGCTTGAGCAAAAGATCCTATAACAGTTAATTGATAACGGAAATCTTTATTCGTAGCTTCAAAATAATCTGGAAGAGATACGGTAGCAAATCCATTGGCATCAGTTGTGATGTTTCCATTATATATGTTCATCATATCTGGGCTTTCAACAAAGCTGTGAACTAAGTATTTGTTTGCAGGATCAACAGGGTGATCAATCTTAAATGTTCCACCACCTTTAGAAATGTTACCCACAATATTTAAATTACCTGTAATTTCTACATCACCTTCAAAGTAACCTGCATATCGAGTTCCAGAGGCTCCTGAAGTTCCATTTCCATATATAGCATAGTTATTTCCAGTTGAATTTAAAGCGTAGGCTTCTACACCATAGTTGTCACCAGTACCACTTCCCGCTGAGTATGCAAGAACTCCAGTGTTAAATGACCCAGCTCCACCATTTATGTATACTTCACCATCTACAGCATTGTTAAGATTACCACCAGTTCCACCTGAAAGAATGGCGAAAACCCCAGCATTGGCATTTGGTGAGTTAGCTGCTCTGGCATATATACCAGCGTTCACATTGTTAATGAAATTATGTGGAACTCCAGCAGCAGTTGTAAACCCGTAATTGGTTGTTGATCCGTTTGCCAAAGAACGCAATGTAATATTAGTTCCTGAAGATCCTGTTGTAGATGCGTCAAGTGCAGTATGTGTGCCTCCAGCAGTAGTAGTTAAATCGATGTTCATACCAACTCCAGCATTTGTTGCTGTTATAATATGATCTATAGAACGGGTTCTTGTTGCTGTTAACGTGTCTCTAACAACCAATCTCCCTGTAGTTGGATTAGCTTCACCTATACCTACAGATCCGTCATTATAGTTTAAGTGATTCCCGTTTCTGCTCCAGTAATTGCTTAAGTCATCTAAAGCAACATTCCCACCATCCGAAAGATATAATGTATCGTTACTCCTTGTTAAAGTTTGAATCTCGTTAGTAGAATCATTGTCATTATTTACAGCTGTAGCAGGAAGTACTGCAAAACCACCATTGGTTAGATAAATGGTATCGTTACTTCTAGAAATGGCCTGATTGTCTGTATTGTCTAAGTATGGAGTCAGGTCAATAGTAGTAGCTCCAGTATTGTCAGTAATACTTAAGTCATTACCGACCAATTGAAGATCTTGAATCTCGTTGGTAGAATCATTGTCATTATTTACAGCTGTAGCAGGAAGTACTGCAAAACCACCATTGGTTAGATA
>DIYR01000116.1 GCA_002429085.1 Flavobacteriales bacterium UBA6049 | reverse complement strand
TGAAAACAAATGGATTTTCCGCCACCTGTTGGAAGCAAGGCTAATACGTCTTTTCGTTCTAAAGCACGTTCTATAATTGGAACCTGCCCAGGTCGAAAAGAATCGTATCCCCAGTATTTTTGAAGTATGGCTACAGCTTCTTCCATCTCTCTATTCAAAGATGGAAGAAAATTTGAACTTACTATTTATTCAATTCAATCATCTTACCTCGAAGCTCTGTATCTAATGTAACACCACCTAGAATTTCGATGAAAATTCCATCGCTTAATCCTGTTTGGATTGGAGTCTTAGTAAAACGTTGGTTTCCTTCGTGAATAAATACGAAAGCAGAATCTTTTTCGAATGAAATAAGTCGTTCGTTCAATGCCAATACTTGTTCTCTTTTGTCTAATACAATAGATGCATTAGCACTATAGCCTGCACGAATAAATGTGGAATCTTTCTTTAATAATGGAGCTTTAATTTCGAATTGCATAGCACCATCCTTCTCTGTTCCTTTTGGAGCAATGTATTCTAATTCAGCGGGGAAAGTTTGATCTTGAATGGCACCAATGGTTAAGATG
Organism: Flavobacteriales bacterium UBA6049; assembly: GCA_002429085.1. Classification (GTDB taxonomy): domain Bacteria; phylum Bacteroidota; class Bacteroidia; order Flavobacteriales_G; family Salibacteraceae; genus UBA6049. The sequence continues at coordinate 22,089 of DIYR01000116.1, read as the reverse complement.
ATTTCCATACCTTCTTTTACTTTTCCAACTTCAGATTCATCTAAGAAACCTTCGAAAATCATTTTACCTAAATCGGCAATGCTGGCAATGGTAGTTCCTTCGTTAAATGTATTAGCCTCAATTACTTGATTACCTTGTTCTACAGGAACGTCTAATATCATTCCTTCAATCGTAGATCTAACTAGGGTATTACTAGTTGAAGAAGCACTTTTACTAATTCCTTCTTTGATAATTAGTAAATTATCCTCTGCAGCTTCAACTTCTAATTTTGCGTTATTCAATGCTAACTCAAATGGTTGAAATGTAGCGTAAGAGATGACTTCTTCATCGTACAATTGTTTGTTTCTATCGAAATCAATTTGAGCATTGTTCAACGAAATTTGAGCTTGTTTTACTCGATTCTCGGCATTGTTCAAGCTTACCATGTTTGGAATAATCTTGATACGCGCAATTAGATCGCCTTTTTGAACAATATCACCAGCTTCCACATAAATCTTGTCGATTATACCACTAACAACTGGCTTGATTAAGATTTCTTGCTTTGGTACTACTTTACCAGCAGCCACGGTTTCTAGCAGAATATCTCGTGTTTCGGCTGTTTCTATTTGATAACTTGTTTCGGGCGCTTGATTCTTGTCATACAAGAAGAACAAGGTGTATCCAAATACACCTAACAGGGCAACGATTAAAGTTATTCTGATGATCTTTTTCATATCTATTCTGCTCTTAATGCTTCTACGGGTTTTACTTGAACGGCTCGGATTGAAGGCAACACACCTGCCAAAGCTCCTCCAAATGCTAATACTATTAATGCAGCCACAGAAGTGTAAAATGGAACTTCTGGTGCTTGAAAGTACTCATGTTGAACAAGGCTACCGAGGTTTTCTAAGACATAGATGCCAACTATAAAGCCGATGGCCCCAGCTAGAAATGTAAGGGTTACTGATTCTAACATTACTTGTCCAACAACAGATAGTGGAGTGGCGCCAATTGCTCTTCGAACTCCAAATTCTTTGGTGCGTTCTTTTACAATAATCAGCATGATATTAGAAATACCAATAACACCAGCAAACAAAGTAAGAGCGCCAACGAACCAGGATAAGGTGTTGATACCAAGGAAGATGTTGTCGAATTGTTCCATCTCTTCCTGCAAGTTCCATCCTCCAATAGCTCGATGGTCTTTTGGATGAATGTGGTGTCGTTTTCTAAGCAACTCACGTGCTTGTTGTTCGAGTACAGATGCTGAGTGTCCTTTATCGCTAGTGAATACGTACCAATGAACACGATCTCCTTGATTAAAGGCACTTTGAAAAGTAGAGAAGGGGATGTAAATACTTCTATCCTCGTTCTCAGATTCGGCTGGTGGTCTGCTTGATTTGAATTGCCCAACTACCTTGAAATATACTCCTTGAACTTTGATGAACTCACCAATTGGATTTTCCCATGGTTCAAATAATTGATCTCGCACAATTTGACCAATGACGCACACCTTGCGCAATTCGTTCATGTCTTTATCATTGATAAATCTACCTTGAGGAAGCTTCAATAACTTTACATCTTTTGCAGCAGGGTAGAATCCATTGATCTCGAAGGCTCCAATCTTATCTCCTCTAGAAACATTGTTTGCTCCTCGCCATCCACCTAATTGAAGTCCAGGAGACATTAAGTCTAAGTTGTCTAAGTTGTTGATCATAGATTCGGTATCTCTATTGGTCAACATAATAGGGCGGCCTTCTTTATAACCATCGTACGCCAAACTAGTATTACGACTCCATAAGTAAATGGAATTTGCGGCACTTCCAGAGAATTCAGCTTTGGCACCTTTTTCAAGTCCTTTTCCAGCACCTAACATGATAAGCAGCATTAAGATTCCCCAGCTCACCCCAAAAGCGGTGAGTGCAGTTCTGAGTTTATTATGACTCAGCGTGGCGTAAACCTCATTCCATCTATCAATATCAATCATTCGTATCTGAGTGCTTCAATAGGTTTTACACGAGCAGCACGTATGGCAGGAAATAGACCTGATATAGCTCCTGCAACAATCAGGAAAACTAAGGCAATAACAGCTACATTAAAATCTACATCTGGATTCATGAATATTCCTGGATCTTTCGTCAAATTTTTAAGATACTGTAGGCATCCTATTCCGGCCACAAGACCTACGTATCCAGCCACTGAGGTAATTACTATAGATTCTTGCATGATGAGAGACACAATAGACCAAGGTGTTGCTCCCAAAGCTTTTCTTACACCAATTTCTCTTGTGCGTTCTTTTACAACGATCATCATAATATTTGAAATCCCAACAACTCCAGCAATAACCGTCATTACGCCAATAACCCATGTGAAAATGGTGATGGCATTAAATACGCTCATGATCTTACCAAAATTCTCAACGTTGTTATTTAAATAAAGAGCATGATTGTCTGTGGGGTCGAACACTAAACGATTGCTTAATTGATCGCGCGCTTCGTTTGCCATGCGATTTACTTCTTCTAAGCTAGCATTACCAGTGGTAAACATGATTCTATCCAGCTTATTTTGTCCATTGAATACACGTTGAGCAGTGGTAACAGGTACGTAAACAATTGATTCTTCGTTTTGACTACCTTCATCAGTGAACCATCCAACTATTTTGAACTGTACATCACCAATTTTAATGTATTGACCAATTGGATTGTTTCCATCAAAAAGCTCTAACATGACTTGCTTTCCGATTACGGCTACTTTTCTTAACTCGTCTAAATCAGTTTGATGTAAGAATCTCCCCTCAGACATAATGGTGTTTTCTAAATACTGATGATCTGGGTGAACAGATCTCATGGTAAAGCTACCTGTTCTTCTTCCCGCACTCATTGATTGATTCCACTTAGTAAAACGACCAGTGATGTATTCTACACCGTCAATATCACGAGCTATTTGTTCTAAATCACGATTTTCGAAAACTAGGTTGCGCCCAGGTTTCATCCCTCTAAAAGATTTTGATGTTTGCCCTGGAGTAAGCCAGATAGAGTTGATGGCATCATCACGGAAATCTCGCTCGAAACCATTACGTAGACCCTTTCCAGCCCCTAGTAATATGATTAACATAAAGATTCCCCATGCCACAGAGAATGCTGTGAGGAAGGTTCGTAACTTGTTTTTACGAACCGTTTGGTAAATTTCGTTCCACTTATCTAAATCAAACATGGAGCGAGTTAGATTCTATGATACGACCATCTTTCAAAACAATAGTCCTATCAGTCAATTCTGCAATATCTGTTTCGTGGGTTACGATGACCATGGTAATGCCTTCTTGATTGACTGAACGCAATAATTCCATTACATCGTGTGAGGTGGTTGTATCTAATGCACCTGTAGGTTCATCAGCAAAAATTACTTTGGGCTTGGTAATTAATGATCTGGCTATAGCTACACGTTGTTTTTGTCCACCGCTAAGTTCATTTGGCATGTGGGTAGCCCATTCTCCTAACCCAACTTTTTCTAAGTATTCTAAAGCGAGTTTGTTTCTCTGCTTGCGAGGTACTTTTTGATAATAGAGTGGAAGTGCCACATTTTCCATCGCATTTTTAAAGGAAACTAGATTGAATGATTGAAAAACGAACCCAATATACTGGTTACGTAGCTTAGCCGCTCTAGCTTCACTTAAATGCTGAATTAACTCATTATTCAAGCGATATTCACCAGAATCATAACTATCTAAAATTCCAAGAATATTCAGTAGTGTAGATTTTCCCGAACCAGATGATCCCATGATTGAAACCATTTCGCCTTCGGCAATATGTAGATCTATATCCTTTAAAACATGCAAAGGAGAAGCCCCCACTTGGTAAGACTTGTTTATTTTCTTTAGTTCAATCACGCGCCAAAAGTAATGTGTTGTCGGTTCTATTGATGGGGCATTTTATAGACGAAAGCATAATTGTACATCAGGTACGATGTATGGATAAGTGGTATTATGTTCTATTACCTGTGTTAGCTTCTTTAAACGCAGTAATACTGAATCCAGTTTGTTTTTTGAAGAATTTGGAGAAATGAGCAGGATCGTCAAAACCAAGGTCAAAGGCTAGTTCTTTGCCAGAAATATCCGAGAATAGCAGTTTTCGTTTTGCTTCGAGAGCTAATTTTTCTTGGATGTGTGTTTTCACTGATTTGCCAGTTTGCGCAGAAATAGCTTCTTGTAAGTAGCTAGCGCTTAGGTGCATTAACTGTGCATATTCATTTACCTTGTGTAGTTCTGTGTAATGTTTTTCAAGTGCATCAAAAAAATGCTGGTATACAGAATGTCCGGAATGCGTTTCATGAGGGTTAGGCTCAGTAGTTTCAATGAATCGATCTAATTCTACGAATATGAGTTTGAGCCATGCACCTACAGATGCTTCAAAGAAGACATCTTGCTTTTTTAGTTCTTCGGCAATGCGCTTTACATAACCTTTTAACACTAGAAACTTTTCGGTTGACAGTTGAATACATGCATCTCCAGTTGGCCTTGGATTGGCCAACTTACATGTAATGGCTTGTTCTAAAGTGAATTGTTGTTGAAAAACGAGTACATGACCTATTGGACGTTCTTTGGTGATCAATTGATGCACCTGATCAGGTTTCAATAAAAAAACTTGATACTGACTAAGCTCTATAGATTGAAAATCAATGCGGTGTTCACCTTTCGCTTTTTCTACCAAGACTAGCGTAAAATAGGAGTGCCTGTGGGGTTCATCTGGTTGGCCATTATGATCATCCCAAATTTGTTCCATTGACCTGTAAGCAATGGCGACCTCTAGCTGATCGCCATCCTGTAAGGTATACGTTGGTAGGCTATCCGAACGCAGTTATTATTTCAATTTATCTGAAAATGCTTTTTTGAATTTCTCCATTTTAGGTTGGATCACCATGCTACAATAAGGTTGTTCACCGTTCAAGTTAAAATAATCTTGATGATAGTTTTCTGCAATGTAGAAGGTTTCAAATTCAGTTACCTCGGTTACAATAGGATTGCTAAAAGCTCCTGAACTGTTTAGTTGCTCAATGGTTTCTTCAGCAATCTGCTTCTGTTCTTCAGTATGATAGAAAACAGCCGATCTATATTGAGTTCCACGGTCTGCACCTTGGCGATTTAATGTAGTAGGATCATGCGTTTGGAAGAATATTTCTAAGAGTTCTTTAAAAGATATTTCTTGAGGGTTATAAGTGATTTGAACTACCTCTGCATGGCCTGTTCTACCAGTGCAAACTTCTTTATAACTCGGGTTTTTTATCTCACCGCCACTATATCCTGATTCTACAAGGCTTACGCCTTGCAGTTCTTGAAATATGGCTTCTACACACCAAAAGCATCCAGCTCCTAGTGTGGCTACTGCAGTTGTATTGTTCATAGTTTTCTGATCTACTGATTGACTTGATGTTGACTCTGGCTTTGCGCCACAAGCTACAAACGTAACGAAGGTGGCACTCAAAAGAAATATACTCGCTAGTTTCATTTGTTTTTTGTTTGTTAACGGTCCTTTCGCAACATACGTACTCAATAAGTTACTCCTTGTCTGAAGCGAGACAATCCTGTGTAAAAAGATGTTAAATCTGTTACGTCCTTAAATTAGCGTCAAGAACTAAATTTTCTATAAACACTGGTGTATTGAAACAATAGGAACTCACATTAATTAACACAACGCTATTCTAAATTGTTCTTTTGATACTAATGACTTCCATATTTCTTAAAAGTAGATTAGAGTTGTTTATTGATTAAGGTCGTTACATCTTGTCTTGTGTAGCTATTTTTTGCTATTGTTGAGGTATACATAGATTAGCAAATGAATATTGGTTCCATTGTGTTGTTCCTCGAAGTAGGAGTTCCAAGTTTTGTGTTTAATAGCTTTTGGGTATGAGTTTTAAATTAATCAGGTCCTCAAAGAATCTAAGGAACTCTCTATGGAGTACATTGGAATTCATTCTTACTCCATTAGTCTTCTTTCTATCCATACCTATATTCTTGGATTGTTTAGGCCCAGAAGATTATGGCATTTGGATGTTTGTGAATTCCGTAATTATTGTGATGCAAGCTTTTAACTTGGGACTGAGCTTTTCAACTTATAAACATGTTTCAACTTCTATCGCTAATGGTAATGAAGATCAAATTAGACGAACGTTAAATACTAATTTGACTTTGACTATTCTAATATTCCTGTTAGCTCTAATTACAACTGTCATTCTCTCTCTATTTGTGCAACACTACAACTGGTTTTTAGATGATCTATCAAAGAAGAATCTACTGGTCACTGGATTGTTATGCGGAGGTTTTACACTTTTGGCCAAGTTGATTGAGCAAATTTTACTGAATGTTTTTCGTGCCTATGAAAGGTTTAGAGATGTTACAGTAATCTCAGTAGTTTTAAAGATTCTGATTGTCTCGGGCAATCTATTGCTTGTTTATTTCACCAGAGATTTAGAGTATGTGTTTTACTTTACCGCAGCAGGTTCATTACTTGGTGTTTTTTTACTGTACGGATATCTGAAAAAACTGCTGCCATCGTACAGTTACGAGTTTAGTTACGATATCGAGCATGTTAAATTTGAGGTTGGTTATTCTATTGTAGTTTGGATGCAAACCGTTGCTATAATTATAGTTTATCAAGGAGATAGAATCTTAGTGTCTTATGTGTTCGGAGTAACCGTTTTGTCATATTATGCGATTGTATCAACGCTATTTAACCATATTCACATGGTTCTAGGTGCAATGACTTCTTGGTTGTTTCCTCAAATTGTAAAAAGTATAAATGATCGACAGATAGTAAATGAAATGTATGCTGAATATAGAAACATATCACTATTTCTATCTGTATTGGCCTTGGCTAGCTTTTCACTAGTTTCAGAGTTGGTCTTTACATTGTGGTTGGGAGAGGAAGTTTTTATTCAGTTGAAAGAAATTTTGCGTTGGTACATGATTTTTGAATTGTTCTTTGTCTCTACTCTAATTCCAAATAATTTTCTTAATGCTTCAGGAAATGAGCGTTATAATTTGAGGCTAGTATTCATTTATACTGGCCTTAATCTAATAGGTATTTTGATCGGTGCAATTTTTTTTAGTAGTATTCAAGCCATGTTAATTGGTTTAGTGATCTCAACAATTATAGGTATGTACATACTCCATAGAGAAGTAAATGACATCTTTGGCTTGAAAGCAATAGGTGCTGTATCATTAATTGGGCTATTTGTTCCTTCTTTACTAGGGGCTGGAGTTGCTTTTTTTGACTCTTTGGAATTGAAACTTGTTATGTTTTTTGCTTGCTTGCTAAGTCTTTATTTAGTTCATGTAAGATTGGGTCGAACTAACTTTAGACTTCTATTGCAATGAGAGATTCATTAAACGTATTTACTGTTAGCTTCTCCATATCCATTAATTGAAAAGTTTGAATAGGTGAAGGTTTTATTTATTACGAGATCAACACTTTATACCATACCTGGTGGAGACACCATACAGATGGAGTTTACAGCAAAGCACTTGTTAGAGCATGGCGTGCATGTAGATATTCATTGTGATGGTGAGTTACCAAATTATTCGGATTATGATCTGGTTCATTTTTTCAATTCTACTAGACCTGCTGCTATTTTAAAACACACTAAAAATCTTAAAACTCCATATGTAGTATCTACCATTTATAGTGATTATTCATTTTATAAATATTCTAATGATCATCTATTGATGTCATTTTTAACTAAGAGTTTCGGAATAGATGGTATTGAATATTTTAAATCAACGGTTAAGCATATTCTTGGGCAGGACAAAATTCAGTACTATCCATATTTCTGGTTAGGACAGAAAAAATGCGTTAAAAAAGTACTTGAGAATGCTGCTTGCTTGTTGCCGAATTCTGTTAGTGAGTATAACAGATTAAGTACTCATTTTGGGTTGAACTCAAGATATCATGTGGTGCCTAATGGTGTAGATTTTGAAAAGTTTAATCATGATACGGAGTATAAAAGAAGAAGCGGACAGATATTGTGTGTAGCATTGATTGAACCTCGAAAGAATCAATTGAGGTTGATTAAAGCGGTTACCGATACAGATTATACCCTCAAAATTATTGGTGACCCAGCACCAAATCATATGGACTACTTTAGAAGGTGTAAAGAAGCTGCTGGCGATAATGTGGAATTCATTTCAAGAATTTCTCAAGATAAGTTGGCACAACATTACTTAGAGTCTGAAATTCATGCAATGCCAAGTTGGTTTGAAACTACCGGACTTGCATCCTTAGAGGCTGCGTACATGGGGTGTAAGGTAATTGTTTCTCCTACAGGCGATGTACGAGACTATCTTGAAGAGATGGTTCCTTATTGTGATCCAGGTTCAGTTAGTTCTATTAAAGAGGCAATAGATCTGGCATCGAAAGGAACTGTTAGCCAAGAGTTGATTGATTTGATCGTTTCAAGATACAATTGGAGGATGGCTGCAGAAGAAACTTATAACGCTTACAAGAAAGCATTAAGTGTAGCGAGATGAGAATAGGGATTATAGGGACACGCGGAATTCCGAATGAGTATGGAGGTTTTGAGCAATTTGCGATGCATTTTGCCGAGTTTCTTGCGAGTAAGAATATAGACGTGATAGTTTATAATTCAACAAATCATTCATACAAGAAGAAAACCTGGAGGGGTGTACAGATTTGCCATATCTATGACCCTGAAAACCGAATAGGTACTGCTGGTCAGTTTATTTATGATTTACTGTCGATTCTAGATTCTAGAAAAAGAAATTTAGATGTTATTCTGCAACTAGGCTACACAAGTAGTTCTATCTGGAGTTTTTTGTTTCCCAAGACTTCAAGAATCATAACTAATATGGATGGGTTAGAGTGGAAACGATCGAAATACTCAAATCCGGTTAAAAAGTTTTTAAAGGTTGCTGAAAGAATTGCCGTAAATAATAGTGATGCTTTGATAGCAGATTCTGAGGGAATAAAGAGTTATTTGAAATCGGCTTACAATGTAGATTCAACCTTTATACCTTATGGAGCCGAGCAATTTAGAGACAATGATTCATCTTGTTTGCAACAGTTTCAATTAACCGAATATGATTACCATCTTGTTGTAGCTAGACTAGAGCCCGAGAACAATGTAGAGACCATTATTAAGGGACATATTCAAGCAAAAAGTAATAAACTGGTTATAATAGGGTCTACAAATACCAGTCATGGTAAGTACCTGCATCAGAAGTATGGAGAGGTAGTTAAGTTTCTTGGTGCTGTTTATGATGCAGATTGCTTAAACAATCTCCGGTTTTACTCGAAAGTTTATTTCCATGGGCATTCTGTAGGAGGAACCAATCCTTCTTTGTTAGAAGCAATGGCTTGTCAATGCCTAATTATCGCACATTCTAACATCTTTAACAAAGCAGTTATTGGTGATGATGGCTACTATTTTGAAAGTGAAAAAGATCTAGCGGAGTTGCTAGCAACAAGTCCATCTAAGAATCAGGAATTAGAGAGAGTTAAAAATAATAGTGAAAAAATTGACTCGGTTTACAGTTACTCGTTAATTCACAACAAATTATTGGAATTAATTGAAAAGCACAGTTAACATAGCAGTTTGGGATCGAATAGGGGTATCTATTGGTGCAATGATGTTGGCTACATTAGCTTTATCATTATCGCTAAATACACTATTTATATACTTTTTTGCTGTTTTCGTTATTATTAGGGGATTTGTATTAAAACAACCTCCTGTAAATAATAGCATAGTTTATCTATTTATAGCATTTTTTGTAATTCACTTTATGCATTTGTTTGCAGGCGAAAATTCGGTGATTACTCAATTCGAAGTAGAGAAAAAGTTATCGTTTGTCTTTCTTCCTATACTATGCATAAACGCTCTTTCAAGAAATAAGGAGAACGTACTTGAGTTTTTTAAGGTGTTTGCTTTTTCTCTGAATTTGATTGGGTTAGGTATCTTAATACTTGCTATATATAGATATAGTGTAGTATTAGATACAAGCGTTTTTTTCTATCACTCTTTGGTTGAGGTGTTTAATGGAAATGCTATTTATTACTCTCTACTTTTTATGCTTTCGTTAGTTGTGTTACTGGAGTTGATATTAGCTAGAACTAATTTATTGGGTGTATTAGCAATTACAGTTAATATATTAATGATCTATTTACTGTCGTCAAAAACATATTTCTTCACCATGCTACTAATATTGTTCTATTATCTAATTATTCAGAAAAATGTGAAGATCATAATTTCTATTTTAGTATTAGTTTCTGGGTTAGTTTTACTCCTAACAAATAATAACAGTATTTTAGAGAGGTACTCAGATATCAGTGTTCAAGATTTGCAGGAATTAAAAGAAGATGTGACTCCAAGTACAGAGTTTAATGGCTTAAGTCTTCGCCTAACTTTTTGGGATATTGGTTTAGATTTGGTATCAGAAGATTTGAATAATCTAATTCTTGGTGTAGGTCCTGGAAATGCTCAACAAGAGTTAGACAATCAAATCAGCTTGAATAATATGTATACTGGTGATGGATCGGAAACTAACACGGGGTATTTAGGGTATAACTTCCATAGTCAATATATACAAACACTTGTCGAAACTGGGTTGGTTGGTCTAATCTGCCTAATGCTCATATTTTCTTATTTGATAAAGGTAGCGTATAAGCGAAAGAATAGACTGCTTGGAACCTTCAGTTTTATTTTTTTGATAGGGTTTATTACCGAGAGTTACTTGAGCAGACAAGTAGGGGTGGTTTCTTTTGTAGTGGCAAACTCAATGCTATTGATGCCGTATTCAAAAGAGATGAAGGGCACTTTCGAAAGAATTTCGAAAAGAGTTTTTGATGTGTTTTTTAGTTTAATGGTTGTTGTCTTTATTTTAAGTTGGTTGGTACCGTTGTTAGGCATCTTAATATTCATAGAAACCAAATCAACACCATTTTTTGTACAAAAAAGAGTAGGTCAAAATAACAAGTCATTTTACTGTATTAAGTTTAGAACAATGCGCTTGAACAAGCAAGCAGATGATGTTCCAGCCCAAGTCAATGATAATAGAATAACCAAATTAGGTTGTTATTTACGCAGGTATGGAATAGACGAACTACCTCAATTTATAAATGTATTGAAAGGAGAAATGAGCGTGGTTGGTCCTAGACCACTTATGATTTCAGAGGAGATTAAGTTTAATGCTTTAGTAGATGGATTTTCTTCAAGATTAGTTTCAAAACCTGGGATAACGGGTTTGGCCCAAGCTTATGGCTACAAGGGAATGATCTATGGTAACTATGACATAAGGGTTAGATATAGACTAGATAGGTTGTATTCAAAGCAACAGTCAATGATGTTAGATCTAGAGATTGTCTTTAAAACATTTTTATACCTGTTGAGGCAATAGATTTCTTGGACCTTAGTCTCTGGTATTCATTGTTGATTGCTTTTATTCCAAAGATATTGGTCAATACTTAATCTGAGCTGAAAATGTTCGTAACAAGTCATCAATTGAAACTATGCTATTTTCGATGTAAATTTTACGTGATGAAATCTAAAGCGTTGATCCTGATAGCCGTATTATTAGCCATACTTATGTTGATAGGTGTGTATTTCAACCATGCAATGCGCTTAAAAAGTCCAGTTGTTGAGAATACTATTGCTACAGATACACAAGAAATTTCGGTTAAGTACTGTAGTCCAAGTGTGAGAGGAAGAGTTGTATTTGGTGATGAACATTCACTACAACCATTTGGTAGCTATTGGAGATTGGGAGCGAATGAAATGACAACAATTACATTTTCAGATGATGTAATGATTGGAGATCATGCTGTTCCAAAAGGAACTTATGGCCTGTATGCTATCCCCTACGAAGATGCCTTTGAGATACGATTAAACAAAGAGCATGATAGGTGGGGATATTCAGAGCCAGACTATACACAAGATATTTTGCGTGAGAAGGTAGAAACATATCGTAGAGACCAAGTAGTTGAACAATTGCATATGGATTTTGAAGAGCATAGTTCAAATTCAATTGTATTGATGATGGAGTGGGAGTATTACAGATGGTATGTTCCAATTGAAAGATTGAATTGACCTTTTAAAAGCCACTAGGTATATTGGAGTTCGGAGGGGTATATTGGTGAATGTAGGGATCATTAAAATCGTAATCTTTTTCAAAATGATCTATGGAGAAGTAAAAAGGTATTACGAATTCATAATACTGGTTTTCAGCAAATAGGTTGTATTTAGGAAATGAGGTTTTACTTCGTCCATCATGAAAAAGTTTTTCTTTGATAAAATCGTCCATAACTTGATCTAGTTCTGGGTGGAGATCATTCATTCGAATACAAATTTCAATTTTTCCTTTTGGGTTAATAATAAAATATACAAAGTAATGACCTCTTACATCATCCATTTGAGTCTGTAAAAGTTTGCGTTTGTCAATGGAGAGAGAGTTTGGTGTTATGTAGTTTCCAAATTTTCCTTGTATATTGTTTGTGTTAAATCGTTGTTTTTTATCGAAAATCTGATAAATATATTTGTTATTAAACTCTCTTCGTGAATAGATCATGGTAGAGTCTTTAAATTTTTGTCTTACTACTCCGCCAAGAAAATCATCTTTAGTTGTCCAATATGAAATGCTGTCATTTTTTAGAATATTAGTTGAATTGGATATGATTTCTTTATATTCTAATTGAATCTTTTTCTTTTGATTATCCTGTGGCCATCGCACATGAATAGAAACAACAAGTTCTCCGTTTTCATCATAGTGTTTATACCATACTAATTTGTTTTTTTTGTAAAAGTAGGTGTTTCTTTTTCCGCCATTTTTGTAGTAACTGAAGAGTTTTCCTTCTTTTCTAGTTGGAAAGAAGGATGAATAATTTACAGTATATAATCTAGTTTGACCTTTGTAGTAATCAAACGTCCAAATAGAGTCATTTCGGTTGGTTATTTTAGCTGAATAAACTGATTCACTTGGGTTTGTTGTTTCGCGCCAAAAAGAGTCGTACAGTAGTGGGATGTCATTGTTTCGCTTCCATTCATACTCGATCATTTTTATGATTGAGTATTCGTCTATGTTTTTGCTTTTTAGAGTAGAAACATTTTGAGATAGATACCCAATATGTCCAAATTGATCAATAAATCCATTTTCATCGGGTTTTTCAAGAGAGATATGCTTCCAGATTGTGTCATTTAAATGGTGAAAGAAATATGATGTGCCTGTAAGTGTTTGTGTGCCATTTAAAAAGGTATAGTTATAACGGATTGCATATGTCTTGTCATCAAATTTCGTAAGGTGAACAAAGAAGTTGTTCTTTTTTTTGATTTTACCATCCTTATAAAATTCGATTATGGGAAATATGGAATCTTTTCCAAATATTATGTACTTAACCTCTGTTGGTTTGAATTTATTCCCAACATATCCATAATCAGGCTTGTACTTTATATTTTTTTCAATAAATCTCAGATAACCAAATATTGTAGAATCGTTTTTCAAAACGAGCTTTCCGTGTTTTAAGTCTTGTTCTCTTAACTCATAGGTAACCGTGCTAAACGATTTGAAATTCATATCAGCAAAACCATAAAAGGGTACTCCATAAGTATCTGTAGTATACCCTATGGGTGTTTGTGAAAGTGATATTAATGAAATGAAGAAAAAAATTATGAGAGATGCAGATTTCATGGAAATAAAATTTTGCATCGAAAGTAGATGAAACTGTACTAAAATTGACAGAATACTCCCTCACACTTTTGTGTGAGGGGAGAATAAATATGGATCATGGGAAGAGTTGATCTATAGCTTCTTGATAGTTAGCTTTTCGTAGCCACCAATTCTATTGGCACTTGCCCACATGGCAGGATTATTATCATGTTTAAACCCGAAGTAATTTCCATCTTTATTTTGGAGCGTTTTTGTGCCATCATTATTGTCAATCAGGTTAAACTTTTCATAACCACCTATTCGGTTAGAAGATCCCCAAATAGAAGGATTATTATCATTTTTAAACCCGAAGTAGTGCCCATCTTTGTTTTTAATTGATACGGTTCCATCATCATTTAAAACCAAAATAAGCTTCTCGTAGCTTCCAATTCGAGTAGCAGAACCCCAAATCTCTGGTGAATTATTTACCTTAAAACCAAGGTAACGTCCATCTTTATTGCAAATTGCTAATGTTTCTTTGGTGTGCTCTGCTCCAATTTGATCTGCAATAGCATCTAATTCTGCATCTGTTAGCCCTTCGCAGCAATTCTTAACCCCTGCAAGCACGTGGTTTGCATCATAACTAAAGTTTTGATGAATGCATACCGCTAGATCTAGAGGTTCAGGGTCAAATCCGTTTTTAACAACAGTACACATTTCATGAGGCTCAAGGTGAGTTTCCCAATTACCTACAGGCACTGGCTCTCCATCTGGTTGTAAAATAGGAGCTCCATAAGATTTCATGAGTGGTATAAACTCTTGCGAACAAACCCCTCGTTTCTTTTGCTCATTAAAAAGAGCTGCAATACCAGCTAAAACTGATTCTTTCATAAAAGAAGATGTTTAGAATTATCTTCTTAAAGTAAGACAAGAGAAAATTGTAGATTAATCATTAGGGGACTAATGATTAAAAGTAGGTGATAGAATGCTCTTTTAGGGTGATTAATTGATTTTGATGAGTTCATTATAAATGGAGTAATGCTTGCTTCCAAGATCTTGATAGAGTACACCTTTTTTCCGATCAATAAGAAAAGCGTTCATCTTCAAACTGTTTTCATAAGTAATGATAATCGTGTCACCAGAAAGCGAATAACTACCAGTATCATAGCTGGTAACAGAAAAGCCTGTGTCTCTATCAATTCTAGAGCTTAAAAGAGTAGAGTCAGGGTTGAAAATAATAGAGAACCTAGCAGAATTGTTAAATCCTTTGATAGCTCTTTGTATTACTTCATTTGAATCTACAATATCAAGATGAGAGTAAGATTTAAAAGAATACCGAATAGAAGCACTAGTATCAGAGTGGTTGTAAAGTGTATCACCGTTTTGAACAACAATAGATAATTTCCACTTGCCGATTAGATGATTAGGGTGAGTTGATGGAGAAATTATCCCCAGTAAACCGATGATCAATATGAAAAGAATGGATTTCATTTAATTAATTGAGAAAGACACATTACGTTGTAATTTATTACTAGAATTCCATCTTTCTTTTAAAGTTGCGACATCAGGATTATCAGGATATTGATTGGTTAAGGTTTGTACAAAATTATACGATTCAAAGCATTCAGTTCCTTCGGACTCACATTGGAACAGTAATACATTAGCCAGTTTAATTTGAGTTTCAAGATGATTCGGATAAATTTCTAAAGCTTTGCGATATTGGAAAATAGCATTATGCCATTTTCTTTTTTTCTTCCAATTCTCTGCATCTTGAATGAAGTACAGATACATATTGTATAATTCTTGTTCAGATTTTGTGAACTCTTGAATTCGTATTTCTTTTTCGTAAAATTTATTGGTATTTGCTTGACGAATATTATTGAAAATAAAAAAGAATAGAATACCAAATACTATGATAAATGAACTCCCGATTACAAGAAGCTGTTTTTTACGAGATGAATTTGTTTGGTGAGCGGCATGCTGTTGAATCTTCTTTAATAGCAAGGGAGTAGCCTTTTTGTGATCTACCGTAAGATTCCTTTTCAATTTAATGTGCCTATCAGAATCGAATCGTGATTTTCCATCCTTGAAATAGCTTCGTTTGCTTAACAACTTTCTGTTTTCTCGCAAGCGAGTGATCATTTCAAGAATCGAGCCAGCTCCTCCACCTAACATAAATAGTTATGTATCCTAATTTAAAAGTAGTGAATGTTCCCTTGTTCTAATTTAAATTAATCCTTGTTCTGACAAGTATAATTCAATTAAGAATACAAGTTCATTTCGGTAGTTTACAATCATTTTGTGCGTGCCAGTTTCAAAGGAAACGTTGCATTTTATTTTACGATACGGCAATATGTTATCATTTGTACCATGAATATGAAATACTGGCGTATTTGAGGTTTTTGTAAACTCTCAATTAGCAATAGCATCCATTTGCCAAGTAAGAAAATCTGCTCCGCAAGTGCGTAACATAGATTGATAAAGTGCTACATCATTAGGATTCCAAACATCTTTAAAGGGGCTATTTGATTTGCTGAGTATGGTTAAAAGCTTGTCGTTGGTTAAGTTATGCAGAGGGATATACCTTCCCAGTTTGTACTTACACGGAAGTTCACTATCTGATTTTGCAGAGGAAATCAAAATCAATCTTTCAGGATAAATGATTTCGCCCATCTCCATAGCTAACATACCGCCCATAGATACTCCAATAAGAATGAAAGGCTTTGATGTATCAACTTGGGATATCAATTTCTTTGCATATTCTTCTAATGAGTTACAATCTTCATAAGGTGCCCACTCAATCGTTTTCTTCGAAATGTTGGTATGGTTGAAGTGTAACTCTTCAAAAATCCGCTCGTCTGTTCCCATTCCGGGTATAAGGTAAACAGTGAGTTGATTAATATTGGGTTGACTTTTTGAACCGAAAAAGCATAACAGGAATACTATATTCAGCAAAAAAACTTTCATAGTTATAGGTGGTGATTGAAATTACTGTAAAACAGAAACTACAACAGGAAAATACCGATCTGCTATAAATTTAGCTCCGTCCTCATTATAGTGAGTATCATCTGCCAATAGATTGTCATTAAAACCGGCAAACATATCTACTGTTATCACAGCAGAAGTGTTAGTACTTTGAGCAGCAGCAATGTCTTCTAAATCTTGTTGAATCTGGTTATAGTAAGCAGATAACTCTGGAGTAATGGCGCCAGATCTAACTGGAGCTGGTTGTTCCAATATGATAGTGACATTTGTATTATTTTCTTGTATAATATCAATTATCTGATTCAAATTACTTGCAATGTTATTGTACGGTCTTCCTTGTAGAATATCGTTTAAACCAGGAGAGCTAAATAACACTATATCTGGTGATCCAGTTTGTTGTATCCAAGTAGATATTCCACTTAAAATCTGATCCGATCGGTAATCAGTTCTTCCTTCATGATTTCTATCAAAAGTTGTATTCCCTTCACTTGGATAATCAAATTCGTCTGTTACTGTTCCAATAAAGTCGAACGTATGATTGCTATCACTTAGCATTTTCCAAAGCTCATACCTATAGCTTTCATACGTAGGTCTATCACCATGTACTCTAGAAGCACCCAAAGGCATTATTCTGTTTGCAGAGCCAGCTGGTGGTGTAGAAGGTGAGTCGTCATCGTCTTTGCTACAGTTCCAAAGAAAAATAGGAGTGAGGCATATAAGAAGCCATAGTCTCATTGCTTTCATCGTAATCTGAGTTTGAGTAAAAGTACATGATTCGCAGATAAGTGATTACTTAAGTAAAAATAAGGGGAGCGATAAGTGTTTTGTAAAAAGGAGCCTGTATTGTCAGTAATTAAGAGATGAAGTTTTGTTGAAAAGGCAAAATGAATGAATCTCCTTTTGAGTAGATAGAGAAAACAATAATGTCAAATTGATTTTTGAATTCGGTGTCTAATACAAGTTTGAAATAGCTCGCAATATCTTTTGGCTTATTTTGAAACACACCACATCCCCACGCACCTAATACCAAGGCGGTTTGATTATTTTCTAAAGCGATAGCCAACACTTTTCTGATTCGCCTGATCATTACTTCTTTTATGTCAGCTTCTAGTTTAATGCCCCTTTTAGGCAGAGCACCTCTATTTACAGCAGGAGCAGTCAAAATAGAACATGTAGATAAGCTATCTAGTAGCTCTCCAGAATCATTTCTAAGAATTGGTACAGAAGGGCTAAAGATCATGTAATCTGAATAGAAGGTATTTCCAACCGACTTATTGAAACGATAATACTCACTAGCTTCCAGCTGACATGGGTATAACCCTGTAGATCTAGCCAGTGATTCTTCTTGTGCTTGACTACCACCTAAAAAGCCACCACCAGGATTTTTGGCAGATGCAAAGTTCAAGCACATTACTTTTTCATGTCCTTCTTTCAAGAGCTCGAATACCCCTTCAAGTGTAGTTTGATTGATAACCCTATAGGAAGTTACACGATTGGTATTATCTGGCTCATAACTATTCAGTAATTCATTAGATTCTTCGGTGGTATAAAGTTTTGTGTTGGCTACTGCAAACTCTTGTTGCGCAGAAATATCTACACGGTTTCCACTTAATGAAGTATAACTTCCGTTTGAGAGAATAGAAAGTGTCTTTTCTGCCAGAGTTTTTCTATCAGATCTATTCATAAGCGATTAGTTGTTGGTGTTTATAAAATGATCTGCCTAAGCGGCTTTTAACTGTATTATGCTTTTAAGGTGACTCAAAAGAAAACTAATTCTTCAACTCAAGTACATAGTAACCAGCCGTTACAACATAGTTTCTAAAATATGGAATCCACGTTAATAAGGGGCTTTGTACTCTTGGTTTTAAACCAAATTTAGTTTCATAATTTGGGTTAAATAGGTACCAAGTTTTCTTGGCGATATTGTATCCCGCAGATTTTGAAATGCGCTCGAATCTCTCTAAGGAAATACGGGTATCTTTAATCTCTAGCAACCCTTCAATTTTCTTATCCGATTCACCGAATGCCTTTAACATGCCTTTGTAAATAGGTTTAGGTAAGATGTGGTAATAGGGAAGTTTAGATAATAGTTTACTCTTACACATTTGCTGATGGCCACCAAAAGGATTTTGCCATGGAGGGAAACCGAAGAAGAATTTTCCACTAGGTTTTAAGAATCGTTTGGCAAAACTCATGAATCGTTCTTGGTCATGAATATGTTCAATCACATCACGCATAATGATGATGTCATATGTACCAGAATCTTCCCAATCGTAAATATCTTGAATGTAGAACTCGCAGTTTTTAGCATGTTCGTGTGTAGAAAAGTAATCTCGTGCCGTTTCAATTTTTGGAGTAGATAAATCTACGCCAACTACGCGTTCGCAGCCCAAATCAGCAAAAGGTATCAGGTTTCCACCTTCACCACAACCTATTTCAAGTACATGAGTAGACTCGTTGATGTCAATTAAGTCTTTAATATATGGAATTACATACTTTTCTGAAGTATATGCTTGCTCTCTAAAGTATTTGGAACGGTCTGAATGTCTATCGAACATACGTGTAAATTATCGGTAGATTGTTTTACTGTTTGCGAATATAGAATAGATTCAGTAAGTCCTCATTCAATATTCATCTCATCATGAGGTTGCGAATCTGAAAATACTTGATCTACTGGTTCCCAAAATTCAATCTTATTTCCTGATGGATCCATAATCCAAGCAAACTTGCCGTACTCATATCTTTCCGTTTCCCCAATTTGCTCAATTCCCTCGGCTTTCAATTGCTCTAGTAAACTATCTAAATGTTGTACTCGGTAGTTAATCATAAAGGGTTGCTGAGATGGTTGAAAGTAGTTACTATCCGTCTTCATTACACTCCATTGTAAATACCCTGGAGAATCAGGATTCAAAGTTTTTCGAAATTCGAACAATGCACCATATTGATTAACCTTGATACCAAGTTTATCAGAATACCATTGCTTCAACTCATTAGGTGCATCGTCATAAAAAAAGATGCCGCCAATACCAACCACTTTACCTTTTGCCATAGGGTAAAGGTTAGGATAATAGTTCATTCAACATGAAATATTGCAGTTTTATTAGAAACGAACTTATTTTAAGATGTCAGTATACTAAAAAGAATAGCGTTTCGTCTTTATAGAAAACTACTTATGGCTATTTCACCAACGTTAAATTTATACGTAAATTCAGATGAACCACAACTGTACTATTGGTTAGATGTGGTATTAAATCCAGAAGATGGGTACTCACTTGTTTCTCACGAAACGGTTCCAACTACTCCTAGTCCTGGAGAAGAGTTTCACATAGATGTGAATATTCAAGAATCGGGCGAAGGAGATAACCCCACTAAATTAACGATTGATTTAGGAACAATCTCACTAGATCCAAATGATGGAGAAATTCATATCCATTTGCTGGATGCTGAAAAAGGAGATAAAGGGAATGGAAATGTAAGAGTTATAGAAGCTAAGGAAGCTACTAAGTAAAGGAGTATATTACTTCTGTTTATCTAGAGTGAACTTACTTAGTAGACTACAGGTGCGGTATATGGTGATTTCTTGCGAGTGAAATTCATGGTATTTATGGATTGATGAAGAGTATAAGGCTAAAGACCTTTGTTTCAAATCAAAAATTAAATATTATGTCAGTAACACCAACATTGAATTTGTTTGTGAATTCAGATGAACCACAGCCATACTATTGGTTAGATGTGGTAGTAGACACAGAAGAAGGATACTCACTTATTTCTCACGAAGTTATTCCAACTACTCCTAGTCCTGGAGAAGAGTTTCACATAGATGTGAACATTCAAGAATCGGGCGATGGAGATAATCCAACTAAATTGACAATTGATTTAGGAACGATCTCACTAGATCCAAATGATGGAGAAATTCATATTCATTTGCTGGATGCTGAAAAAGGAGATAAAGGAAATGGAATTGTAAGGGCTGAAGAAGCACAAGAAGCGACTAAACCCATTCCTGCTATTATGTAAATATCTTGTTATTTTAAAAGAAAGCTCGAAATATCGGGCTTTCAACTTTTCTGCCCTTTTCTTTGTCATAATTTTGAGACAACTCTGTCAATAAGCCACTTATGTTAATCAAAACACACTTTAAAATAATCGCACTGAATAGCTGGTTTTTACTCATTTATAGCATCAGTTTATTCAGTCAAAATGCCATTAGTAGGTTAGAAGATAGCCTAAAAGCAGATACGCTGTTTGAAAAAGGATGGGCACTGAGAGATATTCATATTGATTCATCCATGCATTTTGCAAATGCTTCATTACAAATTTCAGAGAACAATAGTTTTGATCGACTTTGTGCTTATGGATACTCATTAAAAGCGACTTGTTGGAGTGCGTTAGATCAATACGATTCAGCTAAGTTTTACTTAAGAATGAGTTTAAATGTTCGTTTAAAAGCTACCGATTCTAATGACATAGCGAGTGTGTACAATAATTTGGGTTTACTGTATAATCAGCTTGAGCAATATGATAGTGCGAGCTATTATTTTAAACAAGGATTGAACTTTCTCAAAGATGATAAGTCGTTACAGGTGAAAGCTTCCATATTAAACGGCTTGAGCATGGCACTATTAAATCAACAAAAAGTGATTGAGGCGGAGCAATACCTACTACAATCCATAATTATTGGAGAGCAATTGAATGACTCTCTGGGGCTGGCAAAACGCTATCAGAACCTTGGTAAACTATATCAAAAAATAAATCGACTTCAACAATCTTTAGATTATTACACCAAAGCAAAACAAATCTATATAGAGCAGGGGAATCAACGCGGGTTAGTAGACATCACAATTAATGAAGGAGCTATTCTATTACTTCAAAATGACTATAAAGGAGCTATTGAAAAAATGGTTGAGGGGATTGAATTAGGTGAGGAGTATAATTTTTTAGATGATAGGGCAACGCTACTTAACAACCTTGGCTATGCATATCTTTTGAATAACAATCTAAAGCTCGCTGAGCAAACTTTTATAAAAGGGATTGAACTTGCAATATCTTACCAAAAAACAAGAGCTTTTGTAGAGACATCTTTAAACTTAGCTAGACTATTAGTATCCGAAGGTCGATTTGAAGAAGTTGTGGAGTTATTGAAAGGGCTAAATGAAGTGATTACGAAAAATGACTTGATTCAGTATCAACGAGATTATTTGGCGATCCAAGCATTAGCTCTCTCTGGGTTAGGACAATACAAAGAAGCCTACCATGTGCAACAGCGCTATTTACATCTGCAAGATAGTTTGGATGAGGTGATTGATTTAGCTCAAGTCTCTTTAGCCGAAATGGAAGTGAATAAAAGAGATAATCAATTACTTCAACAGCAAAATCAACTCCAACAAACTGAAATTCAACGACAGAAAGCTCAAAATCAAAATAGGAATCTTACCATAGTTATTTTAATAATTCTATTGATAGGAGGTGTTTCCTATTTATTAATG
>DIYR01000113.1 GCA_002429085.1 Flavobacteriales bacterium UBA6049 | reverse complement strand
TGGCATCGGCTTGTTGCTCGCTTTGTAAGCAACCCCTTCTTTCAAAAGGACTGCAAATGTAACAAAGAATCAATTACAACCAAACATTCTGAAAAAAAAGTCAATATTTTTTTTTCTGGATGCCTTTGAGCCTTATCAATGATGTGCTTTCAGTTTTTCTTTTACCTTCTTTACTTGACGTCTCAGAGCTTCAACACATTCGTCAGTTGCCTCCTCAAATGAAGCCGCTTGTTTTTTAGCAAAAGGGTTATTTCCAGGAACCTCTAATTTTATTTCGACAATCTTATTTTCCTTGTGTTCATCCTTATCTAATTTCAGGATTACTTCTCCAGAAATGATTCCATCGAAGTATTGTTCTAGTTTATCTGCTTTTTCCTGAATGAAGTTCAATAACTTCTGGTCTGCTTTAAAATGTACAGACTGAATATCTAATTTCATATATGTAAGGTTTACGCCCTAGGATGGGCTTGATTATAAATCGACTTAAGTTTCTCGAAGGTGTTGTGAGTGTATACTTGAGTGGCCGCTAGATTCGCGTGACCCAACAATTCTTTAATGGTGTGTAAATCGGCACCGTTGTTGAGCATGTGAGTTGCAAATGAATGGCGTATAACATGGGGACTCTTCTTCTTGATTGTTGTCACTAAGTTAAGATTTGTCTTTACAATATCGTACACCAACGAAGGATAAATTTGTCTGCCCTTAGCGGTTAAAAACAAGAACTCCTGATCTTGAATAACTTCCAATTCATCGCGAGATTCCAAATATGATTTCACCTCGTTCAACATTGGCATAGTTAACGGTAGTTGGCGCTCTTTGTTGCGCTTTCCAAGTACAGTTAAATAACCTTGATAAAAATCAATATCTCTTATTTTGATTCCTATCAACTCAGACAAACGAATACCTGTAAAATACAGTGTTTGAAGAATCAGTTTATTACGTTGCCCTTCAAAGTCGTTCGAGAAGGTGATTTCATCAAATAATTGGTGCATCCCCTTTTCCTCTACAAATTCTGGTAAACGTTTCTTTTGGCGAGGAGAAATAACTTTTTGCATGGGGTTGTCTTCCCTAATTCCTTCTTTTTTGACAAACCTGAAATAAGTTTTAAGAGCAGATATTTTTCGATTAACGCTAGCAGTGTTTAAGTCTTGGTCATCCAGAAGGTAAACTATCCAAGTTCGTATCTGCTTATGAGAGGAAGTTGAAATGCTTTGATCTTTATCGTATTCTGCTTGAATAAACGATGTGAATTGTTCTAGGTCTGATAAGTAAGCTTTGAGGGTATGAACAGAGCACCTCTTTTCGTGTTTCAGGTAAGATTCAAATCTATCTATGCTATGCATATAAAAAACTTAGACCCGTAAAGATAAGCTGAAACTCACCTATACGGGTCTAGATATTCTAAAACGCCTAAGGAATTAATCTTCCTGAGAACGTAAGCTTTCTTTGTAAATCGCTTTTTGCATTTGCTCGCGGTTTGCGATTGAAGGCTTTGTGAAGTTCTTACGCTCACGCAATTCACGCATTGTTCCTGTGCGTTCAAACTTCTTCTTGTACTTCTTTAAAGAGCGCTCAATTGATTCGCCTTCTTTTACTGGTATAATTAACATATCTCTACTACCTCCTTTACAATTTCGGTCTGCAAAAGTAAAACTCAAACCGAAATAAACAATATTTATTTAAGGATATCTCTAGAAATCACTAGTTTCTGAATTTCTGATGTTCCTTCTCCAATTGTACACAGCTTACAATCTCGGTAAAACTTCTCTACAGGATAGTCTTTTGTGTAACCGTAACCACCGAAGATTTGAACTGCATCATTTGCAACTCTACAAGACACTTCCGAAGCATAGTACTTAGCAAATGCAGATTCACGCGTCATTCTCTCGCCCCTGTTCTTTAAATCAGCTGCTTGAAGCGTTAACAACTCAGCTGCTTCAATCTCAGTTGCCATATCAGCCAACTTGAAGGCTATAGCTTGAAAGTTAGAAATAGGCTTACCAAACTGCTCACGTTCTTGAGAATATTGTTTGGCGGCATCAAATGCACCTTGCGCAATACCTAATGATAAAGCCGCAATTGAAATACGACCACCATCTAACACTTTCATCGCTTGGATAAAACCATCACCTACATTTCCAAGAATGTTTTCTTTAGGAACTTTGCAATTCTCGAAAATCATTTCTGCCGTTTCAGAAGCGCGCATTCCTAGCTTGTTCTCTTTTTTACCTCCACTAAAACCTGGAGTTCCTCTTTCAACAACAAAAGCTGTAATTCCGTGACTATCTAATAAATCACCAGTACGAGCTAACACAACTGCAACATCTCCTGTTATTCCATGAGTAATCCAGTTTTTTGCACCATTTAATACATAGTGATCTCCTTCTTCTACAGCAGTAACTTTCATTCGAAGCGCATCGCTACCAGTATTTGCCTCGGTTAATCCCCAAGCACCGATCCATTCGCCCGTTGCCAATTTTGGCAACCACTTTTTCTTTTGTTCTTCGTTACCGAATTGTAAAATGTGCCCTGTACATAAAGAATTATGAGCCGCCATAGACAGACCTATAGAACCACATACTCGGCCTAGTTCTTTAATTGCAGTAACATATTCAAAATAACTAAGTCCTGCTCCGCCATATTCGGTTGGAACTAAAACACCTAATAAACCTAGTTCGCCCATTTTTTGGAATGTTCCTTTAGGGAAGATTTGATCTTCATCCCACTCCATCATTTTTGGACGAATTTCTTTTTCTGCAAAGTCGCGCACCATATCTCTAACCATGCGCTGATTTTCGGTCATTTCGAAGTTCATATATCCGTGTTTTTTTATGTAACAGTGAAATGTTACATAAGTTGCTTTGTTTGCCTGATTACAAAATTACTGGACGCGAATATAAACTACAATTTTGGCGTAGAGAGGTTCATTTAAAAGTCCACTTGAGAGAAGTTCATCTGTTGAAGAAAAATCTCCATTCTTTTCTCGATAAGCTACCCAATCAGCTGCCATACGATAAGTAATGTAAGGATGGTCATTCAACTCTTTTACTGTCGCTGTATTAATATTGATGCTATGAATGATAGCAGAATCGCTCACAAAAATCGAAGGTTGAATCGCTAAAAACAAGCTATCCGATAGCCCATATACTTCCTTGAGTTGAGTAATATGGGCGTATCCCCCTAGCTTAGTCCTATAATTCACAATTCGCTTGCTAAAAGTTGGTCCTATTCCCCGCAACTTTTTGAGTTCTGTGGCATCGGCAGTATTAATATCAATTGATAATCTTTTTGGTTCTTCTGATTTTGGTTTATTTATCTCAGGCGAAACCGAATCGGGTAGATCAATGTATGGTTCTAACTCTTGATAAAGTGAATCTGGAAAACCATATATTTTAGATACGTCTGATTTGATTCTGAACTTTCCACCTTTAGTTCGGTACTTATCTACTCGATTTGCTAGCCAAAAAGGAATGCCAACAGATTGAAGTTCCTCAACTGAAGAATTATTAGGATTAAACGATTTTAGAATAACAGGTATTTTTTCTGGAACATATTCTTTCGTTACTTTATCTGAAGAAGATGAATACTTAGCTATTCTAGCTAATGAATCTTGTTTTCTTTTCTCCTGCCAAGCTGCTTCTCTTGCAAGTCTTGTAGAATCAAACTGTCTTAATGCTGTAATGGTAGCCGAGTCTAATTCTGTTTCTAACTGTAACTCATCATAGAGATAAGGCATACTGATATAGAACGCTACCATTCCCAGAAGAATGATTATTAATACAATCATTCCATTACGTTCTCGCTTATTAAAGTAGTACCATTGGGACATGAAGAAGGAGGTTAAGGCTGACTATATCATTCTTTGAATCGTTTGATTTCACCAGATTTGATTCGAGAGAAGTATGATACTAGGTCGGACTTTACTTCACCTACCAAAAAATACAAGCCTAGAATATTAGGGAAGGCCATTCCAAGAATCATCATATCACTAAAGTCAAGAACAGCACCTAAACTGGTTGATGACCCAATTACTATAAAGCATAAGAACAATACTTTATAAGCAATAGTTGCTTGTTTAGTTTGTCCGAATAAATAATTCCAACTTTTAAGACCATAATAAGACCATGAAATCATAGTAGAGAAAGCGAACAAGAATATAGCTATGATGAGTACATATTTGAACCAAGGGAATACACTGCTAAATGCAGCTGCTGTCAATTCAGATCCTTCTAAATGGTCTGGACCACCATCTGCAAATCCAGTAAAAATTAATACAAGTGCTGTAATTGTACATACAACAACAGTATCAATGAATGGTTCTAACAAGGCTACGATACCTTCGCTTACATGTTCATTCGTTTTAGATGCAGCATGGGCAATACTTGCAGAACCTACACCTGCCTCGTTGGAAAATGCCGAACGCTGGAATCCTACAACCATCACCCCAAGAATACCACCTTTCATAGCATCTGGACTAAATGCACCATTGATGATTGCACTTACCGCTTCACCAAAGTTGCTAATATTCATGAAGATGATGATCAATGAAGTTCCTAAGTAAGTAGCTACCATAATAGGGACTATTTTATCTGTAACCTTAGCGATGCTTCTAATTCCGCCAATAATTACAATACCAACTAGTACTGCCAATACAAGGCCAAAGAAGAACCCATTTCCTTCTAACACTGCAAACTCACTTTCTAATTGAGCAAATGCCTGATTGGCTTGGAACATATTTCCTCCACCAAAGGATCCTCCGATACAAAGAATTGCGAAAATCACGGCTAAAACCTTACCCAATTGACCTTGCCATTGCCCATGTTTAGCTAACCCTTTACTTAAGTAATACATTGGACCACCAGATACTCTACCGCCCTCACTTATTTGACGATACTTAACCCCAAGTGTACACTCCACAAACTTTGAAGACATTCCAAGTAAACCTGCAACTATCATCCAGAAAGTAGCACCAGCACCTCCAATTGTAACAGCTACTGCTACTCCCGCAATATTTCCTAAACCAACGGTGGCGGACAAAGCAGTTGCCAAAGCTTGAAAATGTGACACTTCACCTTCATCATCAGGATTATCATATACACCGCGTACCAAATCCAAGGCGTGTTTAACACCTCTGAAATTGATAAAGCCCATCTTAATAGTAAAAAATACAGCTCCTAGAATCAACCATATCACTACTAAAGGAATATTACTCTTTACAATCTCTCCTTCTGCATCCATTACTGGATTACCGGCATCATCATAAACTACAGGATCATAAATTCCAACTGCAGCAAATGGGTCCCAGAATAATACTGTTCCTAATGCATCAACGATAGGTCTAACACCACTGTCGATTGTTTCACTAATTGACGATTCAGTTTGTTCTTCAGTTTTCGCATCTTGATCGGGTGCTGCGAAAGTGGTTAGGACAGAAAAAAAGATGATCATCGCACTGAATGTGCGCTTGAACCATAGCTGCATAAAAAAGATGTTTATAATTGAGAGAAAGCCAAATATAACAACAATCTCATTCCAAGCACCTTTCTTAGACTTGGAAGTGAGCTCGATACTCTAATAAACTCTGGGTTACTGGTTTTGGATTGTAATTAAGAATGTACCTAGCTTTATCAATATCAAGGTCGGTATTCTTAGGACGAGCATTTTTCTCGTTCAACCCAGAACTAGAAATTGGTGATATTAATGAAAGATCCAAATCATAGGTTTTGGCAATGGTAATTGCCATTTCGTATACACTCACAAGCTCACTTCCACAAACATGGAAAACCCCTCGGTGTTTTCTTTCTGCAATGGTTATCAAAGCATCAGCTAATTCGTTGACCGAAGTCGGCTTTCTATATTGGTCATCCACCACACTTATAGGTTTACCCTGCTTCAATGAGTTTACAACCCAAGTCAGCAAATTACCTCTTAAAAGCGTCTGAATAAAACCATACACCAGTACTGTTCTGATTATTGCAGCATTTGGACAAACCTTCAATATGGCGTCCTCGGCTTCCATTTTGGTTCTTCCGTAATCATTCACAGGGTTTCGAAGTGCATTTTCTGAGTAAGGAGCTTCCTCACCTGAAAAGACAAAATCTGATGATAAGTAAATAAAATGACTTCCTAACGTTTCTGCTACTCTAGCAAGTTCTTTAGATACCTGTAGATTCATAAAAAAACACGCTTCCAGATTATCTGCACATCTATCTACATGCGATTCGGCTGCACAATGAATAATGACATCAGGTTTTATAGTTGAAAGAATACCATCAATATCGTTAAACTGCTCTACCAAGTCTAATTTTAGCCAGTTTACCGAGTTCGATGTTTGAAGTTGTGCTTCCCTATAAGTAGCATGTACTTCAAAAAGATCATACAAGCAATTTGATAAAAGGATAGTTCCTCCGACTAATCCAGTTGCACCTGTTACCAGTATTATTGGTTTAGGCATCTAAAGTGAATAACTGATTGAGATCTCGAATCTGATCGGCCTTTCCAAGAACGAAAATTTTCGCCCCCTCCTCTACTGGTCTAGAAAGAGCTGGATTCACTACATACTCTCCTTGAGGAGTTTTGTATCCAATAATCAACGAACCTGTATGATAATGATCGCTGAGATGCTGTAGTGTTTTAAACTTACAATCATCAGGGATATTAGTGAACGTGATTTCTTCAAGATTAATTTCATCACTTCCTATTACGGAAATTCGATCTAAGAACTCATATACATCTGGTGTTACTACTAACGAAGCCATATGCATTCCCCCTACTCGCTCTGGCATAATTACATTATCAACACCTGCTCGCTTCAATTTTCTTTCTGCACTTTCATCTGTAGCTCTTGAAATAAGCATTATTCGAGAGTTCAGATCTTTTGCTGTAAGGGATACAAATACATTGTCTGCATCTTTCGGAAGTGTTGTTATTAAGGCACTTGCCTCTTTAATTCCCGCTTCTAGTAAAGCTTCTTCATCCGTAGCATCACCTTTCACAAAGAGCATCTGCTGACTATGTAGCTCATTCAGAATTTCCTGATCCGCTTCAACAATTACAAATTTCTTACCGTGAGCTT
Source organism: Flavobacteriales bacterium UBA6049 (assembly GCA_002429085.1). Classification (GTDB taxonomy): domain Bacteria; phylum Bacteroidota; class Bacteroidia; order Flavobacteriales_G; family Salibacteraceae; genus UBA6049. The sequence continues at coordinate 4,967 of DIYR01000113.1, read as the reverse complement.
CTAAAGATTTAGCAGCTTGTATCCCGTTTCTTCCATAACCACAAATGATTACGTGATCTTGAAGTTTCTGTATTTGAGCATTCACTTTGTAGACTTTGAAATATTGCCTGTATTGACCTGAAAGAAAATTCTTTGTGATGGATGTTAAGGCATAAGCGAAGGTAGAGAAACTAGTTACGATTAGAAACGCAGTAAACCATTTACCATAAGCCGAAAGAGGGTGTACTTCTTGAAACCCTACAGTAGTAACGGTAATAATGGTCATGTAAAAGGCATCGCTAAATGAGAAATCTTCAATAGCCATGTACCCTACTGTCCCTCCCATTATAATCAGGAGCAATAATGCCAATGTAAAGTATAATTCTCGGAAATACTTGTAACTATCTATCACGTTACAATAGTACTATAGATCCCAAATAGTATTGGTTCCTTTTGCCTTAAACCAATGCTTATTTCTTAAGAAAAAAGCCATTATGAGATAAATGAGAAGAGGTGACCCAAACGTTATAAATGATAGGTATATAAAGGACAGTCGAATAGATGAAGAATCTAAGCTAAGCTTCTCTCCCCACCACTCACAAACACCAAATGCTTGTTTTTCGAATATGCCAAATATGTTATCTACCATTTTATTCATTTAGCCAAAACTGTTCTACCAATTGCACATGATAGACACCTCTTTCGATCACAATATTGATATGTCAGTTGCATCAAAGCTTGTGATTCTGCCGAAGTGATTTCTACCAAAGGTAGCGAATTCCAAAGTTTTGTCACATTATTCTTTTCGGCCTTTAATTGGTAAAATGCTTCAACACAGGTATTTCTTAATTGTTCATCATCATGACTTGTAGCATAGCTAAAGAGCACTGGTAAAACTCCATTTATTAAAATCAGTCGTCTGAAATTTGAAGATAGTAAAGACTGTTGGTCAGTAGTAAAAAACCTATTCTCAATTGGTTCTTCTAGCTTTTGCATCAATTCATCTCTCCAATAAGCGAGTAATGAAGTATTGATTAACAGTTTACTCAACTGCAAAAGTCTGTTAGATGGTTGATTTTGTGGCCTGATTCTTCCAGACTTCCAAGTTGTAGGAGACATTGGTTCAAGTTTGTATTTGAACTGAAGATGTTTCCAATTCATTCGTACTTCTTCAATGTCTGGCTCAGTATATCGTTCAATTAAACCAGCTGTACCGAAAAGAAGAGATTTCACTAAATCAGATCGATACCTGTTCGCTAAGATGATTTTGTAAGGCAATCGAATAGCTAATTGCTCAAAGGCCAATTTATTGAACTTTGTTCCGAAAGCTTGAAGTAAAGATCGATATGCAACTTCTGTCCAATCATTCTGTGTTTGATCTAACCACTGGTCATGAACTTCTTTTCTCTTCAACAAACGTTCGACCAACATTCTTTCTAGCCAAGAGCTAACAATAAAGCTATCTAAACTTTCAAGATAATTGGTACAGATTACTCGTTGGTGTATTTCTTGAAAATCTCGGTACTTATTGAGTAACGACTTATTTATTCTACCTTTTAATTCGAGGACAGGTATATCATTCGGGCTGTTGTCAATGTCATGATTCCAAACCACATGAAGAACAAGTTGGTCGAAATCTGGATTTTCTTGATGACGGTGCTTATACCAATCTGAAGTTTTTACATGTATCTCTACACGCCCTACCCATTGTAAACCATTGATTTTGATCTTAGACATGTCAAAATCTGGACCAGAAGAATCATTACGAAATCCAGGATGGATTATTTCAATTGTTGAGGCCGATGAAGTGGTTAAATTGTTCTCGTTGAATAAACGATATTGCCAAACGTAGTAGAGGAAGTGCTCGTTCATGCGTAAATTGGTGAATTACACCAATTTACGCATTTTTAAATATTCTTGCATTTCTTTTTGAAGAATACTTGCCTGATTTGCTGCCTCTTGGGCAAAATCTTCACCAGATGAAGCATAAATTATTCCTCTTGAAGAATTGACAAGTAATCCACAATCATCAATCATAGCATGATCTACCACATCTTTCAGTGAGCCACCTTGTTTCCCAACTCCAGGTACAAGTAAGAAACTATCTGAGGCTACTTTTCGGAAGTTTCCTATTCCTTCTCCTCTTGTTGCCCCCACAACAAACATCAGTTCATTAGGGCTTGCCCATGTTTGAGCCTTTTCAGCTACATGCTGAAAGAATGGCCTACCATCATTTGTAAGCAGTTGAAAATCGTTACTCCCAGCATTACTCGTCAAACCAAGCAAAATAACCCACTTACCATTAAAACCGAGGAATGGTGTAACAGAATCTTCCCCCATATAGGGAGCTACTGTTACTGAATCAAAAGACATGTTTTCAAAAAATGCTCGAGCATACATAGCACTTGTATTGCCAATGTCCCCACGTTTTGCATCGGCTATTGTAAAACAGCTTTTTGGAATGTGCGAAAGAGTTTCCTGCATCACAGTCCATCCTTCTGCTCCCATCGATTCATAAAACGCAGTATTGATTTTATAAGCAACAGTGAAAGGTGCAGTAGCTTCAATTATTGCCTTATTAAACTCTAATACCCCTGCAGCGTCAGCAGGTAAATGAGTAGGTAACTTTTTTATATCTGTATCTAACCCCACACATAAAAAAGATTGCTTCTCTTTGATTTGGGCAACAAGTGCTTCTCTGTTCATGCTATAAAGTTTCTCCTGCTTTCATTTTTTCTGCATTCTCGGCCATCTTCAATGCATCAAGCATGTCATTCATATCACCATTCATGAATGCTTGTAAATTGTAAATCGTTTTATTGATACGGTGATCTGTAATTCTACCTTGAGGGTAATTGTACGTTCTGATTTTTGCAGATCGATCTCCAGTACTTACTAAAGATTTACGTTGAGCAGCACGTTCTTCCTGAGCTTTCTCTAACTCGATTTGATACAATCTAGATCGAAGAACTTGTAATGCCTTATCGTAGTTCTTATGTTGAGAACGACCATCTTGACATTCAACCACTAATCCTGACGGAATGTGGGTTAAACGAACCGCAGACTCCGTTTTGTTTACGTGCTGACCACCTGCACCTGATGCGCGGAAAGTATCTTTTCTGATGTCTTTAGTGTTCACTTCAACATCTACCTCTTCAGCTTCTGGTAAAACAGCCACTGTAATGGCAGAGGTGTGAACACGCCCTTGAGATTCTGTTTCTGGAACACGTTGAACGCGGTGAACACCACTTTCAAACTTCAAATTCCCGTAAATCCCTTCACCACGTACTTCAAGTGAAACTTCTTTGAATCCTTTGGTTCCACCTTCATTAGTATTAATCACTTCTGTTTGCCATCCTTGCTCTTTAAAGAACATGGTATACATTCTGAACACATCTTCAACAAAGATGCACGCCTCATCTCCTCCAGTTCCAGCTCGGATTTCAATGATGGCATTTTTAACATCTTCAGGATCTTTAGGAATTAAGAGAATCTTGATCTCTTCTTCCATTTGTTCTTTTTCAGCCGTTAAAAGAGGAATCTCTTCTTTAGCCATTTCTTTTAACTCAGCATCTTCGTTGGAAGCTGCAATCTCTTTGTTAGTCTCTAAGTTATCGAGTATAGATTTATACGTTTTGTAAACCTTTACAACTTCTTCTAAATCCTTATATTCTCTATTCAACTTAACATATCGATCCATATCAGCAATAATTGCTGGATCGGTGATTAAACGACCAACCTCTTCAAAGCGATCGCTAATTGCTTGTAACTTGTCTAACATGTTCAATTATGAATATTGAAACGTCCCGTGCTCAGACGTTATGGTCAATGATTTAGTGGCTCCCTCTTCTACTCTTCCAACTATTTGAGCATCTACATTGAACGATTTTGAAATCTCAATGATTGATTCTGCTGTAGTTTCGTCTGTATAAATCTCCATACGATGCCCCATATTAAACACCTTGTACATCTCTTCCCAAGAAGTACCACTTTGTTCTTGAATTAACTTGAACAATGGAGGAATTGGTAACATATTATCTTTTATAACATGAACATCTCCAACAAAATGAAGCACCTTAGTTTGAGCTCCACCGCTGCAATGAACCATTCCATCTATTTTCTCTCTGTACTGAGCTAATACCTTTTTAATGATTGGAGCATACGTCCTAGTTGGAGATAAAACAAGCTTACCAGCATCTATTGGCACTTCTTCAATTGAATCCGTTAAGAACTTCTCTCCTGAATATGCCAAGTCATTTGGTACGGCTGGATCAAAAGTTTCTGGATAACGGTTTGCCACCTCTTTTCCGAACACATCATGGCGAGCACTTGTCAATCCGTTACTCCCCATTCCACCGTTATACTCAGTCTCATAAGTAGCTTGACCATATGAAGACAATCCCACTATAACATTCCCAGGCTTAATATTTGCGTTATCAACAACATTGCTACGCTTAATTCGTGCCGTTACTGTTGAATCGACAATGATTGTACGAACTAAATCACCTACATCAGCAGTTTCACCTCCAGTTGAAATGATATCAACACCATGTTTACGAAGAGATGTCAACAACTCTTCTGTTCCATTAATTATGGAAGAGATTACCTCACCAGGTATCAACTGTTTGTTTCTTCCGATTGTTGATGACAGTAAAATATTGTCAGTTGCTCCTACGCACAACAAGTCATCAATGTTCATAATAAGAGCATCTTGAGCTATCCCCTTCCAAACGGATAAGTCACCTGTCTCTTTCCAGTAAGCATAAGCTAAAGAAGACTTTGTGCCAGCACCGTCAGCATGCATTACGATGGCATAATCTTCATCACCCGTCAGGTAATCTGGAACAATTTTACAAAATGCCCTGGGAAACAATCCTTTATCTACATTCTTGATTGCGTTATGGACGTCTGTTTTATCAGCTGAAACACCTCGTGCTCCATATCTTGATGCATCACTCATGGCTATTGCTATAAAATAGGAAAGCACC
>DIYR01000057.1 GCA_002429085.1 Flavobacteriales bacterium UBA6049 | reverse complement strand
CTATCAAACTCAGTATGTATATGGTTTTGATCTTCGTCATTGTTTTCAATCTATCTTCATTAACAGATCATCCTCATAAATTTGAATCCAATTCAAAAAGGACGAGCAAGCACAATTCCTTATAGTAATCATGCCCGCTTTATCCTTCATCATTGAAGCAATTATCCTTATGCCAGAATAGTATTGACATTATCTTATAGATTGATTTGAGGCGTTTCAGTCTCCAACCAACCTGCTATTTTTTCTATCATTTCCTGTTTTACCTCTGGTGAAAAGTGTTTGATTCTGGTTCCGTGATGAGAGTTTGGACAAGTGTATTTTCTTAACCCTCTTTGTTGTGCGGCTTCTGACAATTCAACCGAAGTGGCACTCCAGGTGTCCAACTCACCGTGAATAAACATCATCTGCATGGCATCTTCCTGAATAAACGCATTGACACGTTTCATTACATCTGGATCAAAATCCTTTTGCAAGGAATCATTCGGCCAGATAAAATCAAAACCGTAATTCTCTTGTCGGGAGAGGTATTGTTTAAAAGGCTGATAATCGTAATCGTATACGCCAATTTCGGTCATCCCTGCCCAAAAGAAAGGCCGCAGTTTTTCTACTCCTTTGTCTTCAAAAAAGGAAACACCCGATACGTCTAACACATGTTGCAATGTAGAATCGAGCGGAACATTTTCGTTAGGAATGTCTTTGATGGAATAACCGCCCCATTGCCAGAAGGCAAACGAGTATTCCAATACGTAATATTCAAATGCTTCTTCTACTGAGAAACTCCAGGTATAGTTTTTGACTTTGGCCAACGAATCCAATTTAGCCACCAGAGCTTTTTTGTTTTGCAAACAATAGGTTTGGAAATCGAATATACGCTGCCTGTTTTCCTTGGTAGAAACGGTATTCAAAAAGGTATGAATGCGTTGGTCTGCTCTGGAAAAATTGAGTGGAGCCACATAACATACACTAGCATTCACATCGTTCGGATAGAGGGTTCTGTGCAACATGGTGGTTTGTCCGCCTTTACTGATTCCGGTAGTTAAGAACTTATTTTGTTGAAACAGGGCCTTTCGCAGCGCCTGAATAATCACATGCTGATCGTAGGCTGCATTTTTGGTGGTGAGCGAATTCCACGGCAATTCTCCTTCGGGAATGGACGCACCAAAAAATCGGTGTTCTATCGTTATCTGATTGCATTGAAACAAATCGGCCAGTTCGCTCGCTTTCTCCGAGTAGATTTGATAGCCTTCCAACACACATATAACTGGTGCATCAGGAGAAGAATATCCCAAAATCACGCGTTGGTTAAAGCTTTCACCGTCTTTCGTTTCAGGATCAACTTGTTGCCGAAATTCTATCTCGAAGTTGTATTGAAAATGCGATTTGGCTTCTACTTGTTCTGCTTTGACTACGTTCGGAATGGCTTTCAATACTTTTAGCAATTTCTTGCTTTGTTTATCCGGCTTTACTTTTTGCGCAAAGGCTGTAATCGAAATCAGTATAAATAAAAGTGCTATCGTTTTTTTCAACATATCGCTTATTCTGTAAATCTGTTGATATCTACTGTTGTTTTTTGTTCTGAAATAATCTCCTCCACTAACTTCCCACTAGCGGGACCGAGGCTGATTCCCATCATGCCATGTCCGGTACAAATGGTTAGATTACTGTACTTGTTGTTTCTGCTGATAATGGGCATTCCTGTTGGTGTACAGGGACGGAAACCGCTCCACACTTCTTTGGAATCGGGCGTTTCCAGATTTATTTCTGGATAGAACGAATTCACCGTATTGACAATTCCTTCTACCCGATTTAGGTTGATCCCTGTATTTTTCACTTGCGTGATTTCCATTGTTCCGCCAAAGCGCACACTATTTTTAAAGGGAGAAACGGCTACCTTGCCTTCGCATAAAATGGAAGGAATGGTCGGTAAATTGTTTTCCTGATCCGAAATGTTAAAACTGTACCCTTTTCCCGGCAGTAATTGGATTTTTATTCCCAATTGTTTGGCCAATAAAGGACTCCACGAGCCAGCACACAACACAAATTCGTCTGCGGTGTAGGTTTGATTTGCTGTTTTCAGTCCGGTGATCTTACCGTTTGTTTTTTCAATGCTTTCTACAAAAGTGTTTCGGATGATTTCCACCCCGATCTTCTCCACCTCTTGTTTCAAAAACGACATCAATGCATTGGGATACAAATGCGCATCTGATTTAAAGTGAACGCCTCCCAACGCATTCAATTGAACTCCTGCTTCCAATTGTTGTACTCCCTGTTGATCGAGAAAATCGACATCAACACCCAGTGTTTTAGCCATCTCGCCTACTTCAATTTCTTCTTCGCCCACTTTTTCAGATTGGTACAACATCAACAGCCCTTTTTCCTGATAGAAAATATCTGGCCGGGCTGCTGCCAAATCTTTGTACAGGTCTTTGCTCATCAGCGAAAGATCAAGTAAAGCTTGTTTCGATGCTTCTACATGTTTCGCATTGGCATGTTGGTAAAAAGTCATTCCCCATTGGAGCAAATCAGCACTCAATCTGGGCTGCACATAAAACGGACTTTTGCTGTTGAACATCCAGCGAATACCTTTTCCAATCATCCCGGGCTGTGCCAATGGAATAAAATGCGAAGGCACGATCATTCCGGCATTGCCGTATGAACAGCCATCCGATAAATCAGATTTATCCAATACGGTAACCCGATGACCTGCTTTCGCCAAATAATAAGCTGAACACAGTCCAATAATTCCGCCTCCTATGACAATACAATTTTTCATATTACCTGAAAACCAAATGCGTAAGGATCATTTTGATCTATAATAATGGTATTGTACCCTGTGGTTCTGGCCCATCCTTCTATGCTTGGCACAATGGCTTTGTAGTCCGCCAATGTGGTCTCCTCTTCTATCCTACCGATAAATTTGGAACCAATGATGCTTTCGTGTATAAATTCATCACCAGCTTTCAATTTCCCCTTGGCATACCATTGCGCCATTCTTGCCGATGTTCCCGTTCCACAAGGAGATCGATCAATAGCTTTGTCTCCGTAGAAAACAGCATTTCGGGCAGTAGAATCGGATGAAAGCGTTTCACCTGTCCACAACAAATGACTCAAACCTGAAATGGTTTTGTCTTCAGGATGCTCAAAAGTGTATTGGGCATTTAATTGCTTTCTCAATTCTCTGCTCCAGGAAATCAACTGATCGGCAGAATAATCTTGCAATCCGGCAAAGTTTTCCTGTGGATCAACAATCGCATAAAAGTTACCGCCATAAGCCACATCAACTTTTAATTCTCCCAAATCCGGGCATTGTACTGTAAGATTTTCGGAATGGAGAAAAGATTTCACATTCGTTAATCGTACCGAAGTTACCCGATCACCCTTTGTTGTATAGTCTACCTTGACCAACCCTGCCGGAGTTTCGAGCCGTAATTTCCCGGGCTCTTTGGGTTGTACAATTCCTTCCTGAATCATCATGGTTACCGTACCAATGGTGCCGTGCCCACACATGGGCAAGCAACCACTAGTTTCGATGTATAAAACGCCAATATCATTAGCCGGATCAGAGGGTGGATACAACATGCTTCCACTCATCATGTCGTGACCTCTCGGTTCAAACATCAACCCTTTGCGAATCCAGTCGAATTCACGTAAAAAATGCTGTCTTTTTTCGCTCATGGAGTTCCCAATCAATTCGGGAACTCCTGATTTGACCAAACGAACCGGATTGCCACAGGTGTGTCCGTCAACGCACTCAAACTGCTGATAGATCATAGTTGTGTTTTAGTTCCTGAGGCAACAATTCTGCTGGAAAATCCTGATAAGAAATTGGTCTTATCCAGCGATTTACAGCATGTAATCCAACCGAAGTGTAACGAGAATTGGTTGTAGCCGGATAAGGGCCACCATGATGCATAGCCGGACAAACTTCTACGCCAGTTGGCACTCCGTTAAACACGATTCTACCCACACGTTGTTGCAATTCATCTATAATGTTTTCCAAATCGTTCCACTCGCTTTGGTCTGCGATCAACGTTCCGGTCAATTGTCCTTCCAGTCCCTCAATGATCCGGAGCAATTGTGCTTCATCTTCACATTCCACCACCATAGAGAAAGGACCAAATACTTCCTGATGTAAGTTCGGGTTATTTAAGAATTCTGCTCCGCTCACTCTTACGATGGACTGCTCTCCATAATTCGGTTTTGCGTCAATGGCCTTTGTCAATTGTTCTACTCCCGTTTGTGTACTTACCTTTTCCTTATGCTGACCGTACGCTTTTTGAATAGCCGGGTGAAGCATAGCCGTTGGAGCTATCGTTTCTATTTTTTCAATCAGGGCGGTGCAAAAAGTATCGAGGTGTTCGCTTTTTATCCCTAAAATCAATCCCGGATTCGTACAGAATTGTCCAGTACCTAGTGTAATTGATCCTGCGTAGGTTTCACCCCATTTTACGGCATCATTTTCTAAAGCTTTCGGACAAAGAATGACCGGATTGATGCTTCCCATTTCAGCAAATACTGGAATAGGTTCTTTTCGTGTATTGGCCAAATCAAACAAGGCTCTTCCGCCATTGATACTTCCGGTAAATCCAACTGCTTTGATTCTTGCATCCTTTACCAATTGTACACCTACTTGAATTCCCGAACTGTTCAGGTTGGAAAATACACCTTCGGGCATATTGCATTTTTTAGCCGCTGCAACAATGGCCGAAGCGACCATTTCGCCCACTCCGGCATGCATGGGATGACTTTTGACAATTACCGGACAACCGGCAGCCAAAGCACTAGCCGTATCTCCACCTGCGGTAGAAAATGCCAACGGGAAATTACTGGCTCCAAAAACAGCTACCGGCCCTAGTGGGATATTCGTTTTTCTAATGCCTGATTTGGGCAATGGTTTTCTGTCTGGAATGGCCTCATCTATTGTGGCACCTTTCCAGTTTCCATTGCGTAACATCGCTGCAAATGCACGTAACTGCCCTAATGTTCTGCCACGCTCACCTTGTGCTCTACCCTCTGGCAGTCCACTTTCCTTTGTATAAATATTGATTAACTCATCACCCAGGTTTTCAATTTCTATAGCAATGGTTTCCAAAAACTCAGCTCTTTGTGCATCGCTTGTTTTGCGATAGGTTTTGAATGCTGACCAGGCCAATGTAGTCGCCTTTTCTATTTCTTCAGAATTGGCCTCTATGCATGTCCACGAATTGCTTTCATTCGCTATGGGATTGAAAGTTTGAAAGGTCGTTGTTCCGTTTCCGAGCAATTGATACCCGATGTGATTCTTTCCTGTAATCATCCTACTACCTCCTCTTTATAGCTACTCAATTCAGGGCGAGTGCGCATGCCTTCGTCAATGATTTTCAATACGCTGGCTCTTTCTTCTCCAATGAGTGGTAATCGAGGTGCTCTTACGTTTTCCGTTCCGATACCTGTAGCCACCTCTGCCAGTTTAATATTTTGAACCAATTTGGAATTGATGTCTAATTCGAGTAGTGGTAAAAACCAACGGTAAATTTGAATGGCTTCCGCATTTCTACCTGCTTTGGCCAACTTATAAATGGTTACTGTTTCTTCCGGGAAAGCACAAACCAATCCAGCTACCCAGCCATCGGCTCCCATCAATAAGCTTTCCAGTGCCAGCGTGTCTACTCCGCACAAAATTTTAAGGCGATCCCCAAAGCGATTTTTCAAACGTGTGACGTTAGACAAATCTCTGGTCGATTCTTTTACCGCCTGAATGTTTTCGCATTCCAGCAACTCTTCAAACATATCGAGTGTTACTTCAATGCCATAATCCACCGGATTGTTGTACACCATAATCGGCAAGTCAGTCGAATGGGCTACCACTTTGAAATAAGTCACCGTTTCTCTTGCATCTGCCTTGTAGCGCATGGGCGGTAACATCATGAGTCCGCTGGCACCGTCTTCGGCTGCTTTTCGGGCAGCTTCTATGGCTCCTTTGGTGGTTTGTTCGGCTATATTGATAATTACCGGCACCGCACCATTGCACACCACAACAGCTTCTCTGACCAGTATTCTTTTTTCATCGTCCGATAAGGTACTGGCCTCGCCCAGCGTTCCTCCGAGTATGATTCCATCTACACCAGCAGCCAGTTGTGCTCTGATGTTTGTTTTAAACATTTCCAGATCGAGTTGATCGTCCTCAGTAAACTTGGTTGTTACTGCTGGCATTACACCTGTCCATTTCATCGCTTTTTGTGCTTTTTATGTTCTTCTCGAATTTATCGTTCAGACATAAAAATGGAGCGAGCATTGTTAGCACATACTAATACTATTTTAACATAATAGTTTTTAATTTTGGATAGAATTGAATAATATTAAGAGTATAGAATGTGAAAGTATTTCCATTTAAAATACCGAAGGCAGGAGAAAAGAGCTTTATCTACCAGGAGGATAACGAACCTTTGTTTTACGACAAACTGCACGCACATGAAGAGATTCAAATTTCCATTGTACTAAAAGGTAGTGGTGAACTCATTGTAGGCGATACGCTCAGTTCATTCCATCCGAGCGATATTTTTGTTTTTGGTTCTAACCTGCCTCATTTGTTTCGTAGCGAGTTGGGCGATGGCAATTCGTTTATGAAAACACTGTTTTTTACCGAAAGCTCTTTTGGCTCTTTGATCTCTGAATTGAAAGAACACAAAGAAGTGGTTCAGTTTCTCAACGAGATCAACAAAGGGATTAAAATTACTTCGGAGACGGAAATGATCAAGCGTAAGTTCAATCGGTTTAGTAAAACCTCACCGTTGGAACAGGTAGTTTTGTTTTTTGAAATTCTACAACTATTAGTAAAAGCACAAAAAAAAACGCTTTCTACTTTTCCATCTCTGCGGAACTACACGGAAAACGAAGGAAAACGAATGGGAAAAATATTCCATTTGATCTTTTCGGAGTTTCACCGCGAGATCACTCTGAATGAAGTATCCGGTTTGGCCAACATGACTCCAAATGCCTTTTGTCGTTATTTTAAGCAACACACTAAAAAGACTTTTTTTGAATTCCTGCTCGAAATACGCTTAGAAAACGCTTGTAAATTGCTACGCAGAAACTCCGAAATGCCCATTAATGAAATACTCGAAATGAGCGGTTTCAACAACATTTCTCACTTCAATCGGAAATTCAAAAACTATAAACAAATGACTCCTTCACAGTATCGGAGGGGGATCTTGGAGGGTTAATGACTAGTAGATTAAGTCTTTTCTACAATGCATTGTAAGTTACCTAGTATCTACACTATAAAATTTAGTGTCAACTTCATCACTTCAACTACATCTTTTTGTTTTCAATTATTTTGGTTCTTAGCCAATTATTTACAGGGTCTGAAAAGCAGTTAAAAATCAGTTGACCAGTCAGATAGGAAATTAGTATACTGAATAACAAAAATGGAATCAGCCATTTATCATTTAGTTCAAACTCAGAGTAAATACTTGTCATAAGAATAATGACAAACATGTGTGTAAGGTAAATTTCATAACTATATATGCCCAAAAGCCTTAACCAGTTGTAAACTATCCATTTTTTTTCTTTTTTAAGTTGACCTTTTTGGTGTATCCGTAAAAGAATCAATGAAACTCCAATTGAAAGAATGGTAACATTTAATCCTAATTCAGTTATTCCTGATTTGTAGACAAAACCTTTGAATACAAAAATTAAAACTACCATAGACCAGCCGACAATAAGAAAAATCGAACTCAGCCATTTTGCAAAAGTCATTTTTGATCCAATAATTGCTACCATACACCCCAATGCGATTGAATCTATATACGCAAGATGGTTTTTATCTGCGAGCTCGTTTCCCTCATACAACTGTGTTCTCGCCCATGGAGACACCAATAGAAACAATACTAAAATAACTGCAAATCGCCATTCCTTCTTTAAGAACAGACAGGTGACAGGAAAAAAAAGATAAAACGTTTCTTCAATTGAAATTGACCAAAGTATATCCCAGTTTGCTGGGAGATAACCTACTTGAATTTCTAACCAATTGATATGGAAAGTAAGTGCCGATAAAACTACTCGACCTAACGATGCTTGCTCTGGATCTATTACAAAACCACGAACGCTCCCTAGGTGCAAAATTGACAAAACAATAAGTAATACAGAGAGTAAGGGAACTATTCTTGAAAAACGATACCAATAGAAAGTTCTTAAATCTACTCTAGATAGCATTCCCCATCTTTTTATGATTGAATTTGTAATAAGGTAACCAGACAACGTAAAGAACATCACAACACCATAAAACCCGCTCCAAAACAGTAATGAAAACAATTTTTTCGGCAACATTTCTTTTAAGAATGTGTCTGAAATTTCAAAATGAATGTTGAGATGCAATAAGACTACCGTTAGGATACTTAGCCCCCTCAACACATCAATCTCACTATTTCGTTGTTGTATGCTTCCTTTTGGCTTCAAGGTGTAACACTTTGATTTAAGATTATAGCACCCCCATCACTTGGCTAACTTTTAATCAATATGGTTCAAGGATAAATGAGATATTTGGATCGCATAGACTTGTATTCGGAGAGTTCTGGTTCCCAACTCGCTCTGATTTCACTTTCTGACACTCCATCGATAATTTGACTTCTAAAAAGCCCTGAACCAACAAGGTACTCGATCACCCCCATTTGATTACTCAACTTAGAATCAAAAAAATCTTCCTTATTTGGATGTGCATTGTATAATTCAATAATCCATGATAACTGGATTTGTTTTTTCTTTCTTAACTCATTTAAGTCAAAATCACGAAGATCAATTCCATAGCAAATCTCTCCATTAAAAATCGGATTTTCTGCCATTCCTTCTATTCCCTGTGGGGTAAAGCTGAATTCATACTTACCTTTAAGTTCTGGACTCCCCAAGATAGTGAATGGTGAGTAGGTACCTCGTCCATGACTCAAGTAGGTTCCCTCGAACATACAAGTAGAAGGATAAAGTAAAACAGATTGGTGTGTATTAAGATTTGGCGATGGGCTAACGGGCAACTCATAGTACATATCGTGGTTATAGTTTGCTACAGGAACAATTTCTAAGTTACATTTAACACCATTAGTTAGCCACCCTTCTCCATTCGCCATCATAGCAAATTCACCAACTGTTAGTCCATGTGACATAGGTATTGGGAACATACCTATTCCTGATTTGTACTTCATATCTAGGACAGGCCCATCAACCAAATACCCGTTAGGATTGGGGCGATCTAGTATAATAAGCTTTACCTCATTTTCATAGCAAGCTTCCATCAATCGCGCCAATGCATTGATGTTTGTATAAAACCTGCATCCCACATCTTGTAAATCATAGACCACTACGTCAACATCTGCCAAATCTTCTTTGCTCGGTTTCTTCTTTTTCCCATACAAGGAAATAATTGGTATCCCTGTAATTTTATCTGTTTCGTCACTAACTGCAGCACCAGCACTGACATTTCCACGAAAGCCGTGTTCAGGGCCGAAAACTTTAACAATGTTTATATCCAGGCGAAGTAAACTATCTACCAAATGGCGCTCGCCAATTACTGTGGTACGATTCGCCATTATAGCTACTCTTTTGTCTTTTAAAAGTCGCAGATATTTGTTTGTCCTTTCAGCTCCAGTAACAATAGAAACATTCTTGTTTTCTTGAATTTCAGGCTTTTCAGCAATTCTGAGTAAAAGCCAAAAGGCCAGTAACGATGTTACTATTAAGATCAACTTGGTTTTGTACACGTTATTACTAATGGTTTTATAGAATATCTAAGATAAAGAAGTAAGGATTATGTATGGTATAACATGTAATCGAAGCAATCGTATGGAATATAATTTCAAAAATCACTCTATTAAACTAGAGTATAGAAATTAGATAAGTGAATAACGATGAGACAAATTGTATTAAGCCTCCGCTCAAATGGTTAAAATTTGGCTAAGTTTATAAATCAATCTTGAAAAAGGGGGCAAATAAAACAGCCCCGTCTTTCTGACGGGGCTGTTTACAGTAATATAACTGTCATATTACTTAGTGGGCCCACAGGGACTCGAACCCCGGACCACCTGATTATGAGTCAGGTGCTCTAACCAGCTGAGCTATAGGCCCTGCGCTTGCGCGGGACGCGAAAATAATAACTTTCTGCTAACGCTTCTCTATTGTATTTACATTTCTTTGCG
>DIYR01000100.1 GCA_002429085.1 Flavobacteriales bacterium UBA6049 | reverse complement strand
CTACCGTTTCAGGAATGATGGCATCAGATGCGTTCCAGTGGGGTAGCAGAGAGATTGTAGACCAAATGATTGCCGGAGCAAACGCTTCTAAACAAAAAATGTACGAAACAGGCGAAGCAGATTATCATTGGGTTAATGTTATTGACGACACTATGACCAGAGAAGAATTTGTTGCCACAGGAATACCAATGGCAGATGATACCTATAATTTCTATGGTAAAGATGGTGTTGCAGGACCAGGAAAAGTGAAACATTTTACAAACGAACATATCGCTGACCAAGCTATGCAATCGCTTATTTCTATTGGAGAGCATTATGCTGATAAAATCACACAACCGACCCTTGTGATATATGGCCCAAATGCAGCAACAGCAATCTGCTCTACTAACTGGATCGACAGACTAACAAATAATCCAGAGGTTTTAGCTTTTGATGAGTTTAGTCATGTTGATTTTTACTGGAAACCAGAAGCAGTAAAAGCATCTACCGATGCGGTAGCAGAATTCTTTAATAAATAGATCAGTACTACTGTTGCTTGAATTGCTCAAGCACAGAGTAAAGTCTTTGGCATTTTAAGTACTCAGTTAGAGTCTTACGGAGGGAGGAGCTACAAAATAGCTTCTCCTTTTTGTTTTTTAACTGTTGTGACTCTTCAACACATTCACCAAAAAGTATACATCTCCCGTCAAAAAGTTTAAGTCGAAATCCTCTTGTTCAAACGAAATTTGTGTAGCATAATTCCAAAAGCATTAATAATCATGGCAACTACACAAACATTTGGCTTTAGCACAACTACCAATCAAGTATTGGAGGGAATAGATTTAACTGGAAAAACTGTTTTAATAACAGGTGGTTCTGATGGCTTAGGAAAAGAAACCGCAAGAGCGCTAGCGTCTAAAGGTGCAGACATTACTATTGTGGCTAGAAATGCTGAAAAACTGACTACAGCTGCTTCAGAAATAACAGCATCTACCAATGCAAAAATTGAGACTAGCATTCTGGAATTAGACAAACCAGAATCAGTAAAGCAATTTGCCAAAGCATGGATACAAACGCACAGTAAGCTAGATATTCTGATAAACAATGCAGGTATTATGGCTTGCCCAGAAACGAAAACGCCTGAAGGATGGGAGCTACAATTTGCTACCAATCATTTAGGGCACTTTCTACTCACAAATCTTTTAATGCCTACATTAAAAGCATCGGAAAATGCTAGAATAGTGCATTTATCTTCAGGTGGGCACCGCTTCTCACCAGTAACTTTTGAAGATGTAAACTTTACAAAAAGAGAGTATGACCCAATGATCGCCTATGGGCAATCAAAAACAGCCAATGTGTGGTTCTCCAATGAACTTGATAGACGATTTAAAACAGAAAACATCCGATCATTTGCAGTGGAGCCAGGTGCGATAAAAACAAGCCTTGGGCGTCTTATGGATCAAGAGTTGCTGAATAATATGATGGACATGATAGAGTCCAACAACATGATGAAAACCGTAGAGCAAGGTGCAGCAACAACAGTTTGGGCAGCTACTGATCCATCTCTTAACGGAAAAGGTGGTCTCTTTTTAGGCGATTGTCAAATTAGAACAGAAGCAAAAGATGCAACGCAACTTAACGAAGACGGATATGCTCCTCACGCTTTTAATGAAGATGACGAAAAGCAATTATGGGAATTATCCAATCAATTGTTAAAAACCAGTTTTTAACCTAAGGGCGAATAACCATCAAATTTCTTCTAGGGTCGATTAAATCAATCTTCTATCTATGGCTACTAAAAAGTACACGTTTCCTTCAAATAAGTCCAAGTAGATAGCCTCCTGTAATGTTGAAATTTGTCTGAATCAAATAGTTAAACAGTTTCGGTGGAGGTTAGTTTTTGGCCGCTACTTTATTAAAAAATTAGCATGATGAGCACCAGATCAATACAAGAAGTCATAGAATTAGTTAATCAAACAAGACATCATCAAATCCGTCAAGGACATACACATC
Source organism: Flavobacteriales bacterium UBA6049 (assembly GCA_002429085.1). Lineage (GTDB taxonomy): Bacteria > Bacteroidota > Bacteroidia > Flavobacteriales_G > Salibacteraceae > UBA6049. The sequence continues at coordinate 18,155 of DIYR01000100.1, read as the reverse complement.
GATTTATAGATTTAATGTTTGTTACAGTTGGTGAACGCGTGTTTTGTAGAAGATACACCTACAGTGAACCATCGTGGAGGTCAGCATTTATCGAAAACTCGATAGGACAAATCAAACTGGGCAGTGAAGTGGTAGACGTAGATGGAGTAATCCCTCATGACTTAGGTGAAGTGAACCCTCTGGTTAACAAAGCGTATGAAGTAGCACTGAAGAAATATGGCGCTAGTTACCTATTGGATGGAGCAATAGATAATCGGGCACAAGAAAGTACTATGGAGATGATTCCAAAGCTTTAAACAAAATCTAACAACTGAATTATGAAAAACGTAGCAGTAAGATTAGACAAAGGGTTGGTAGACCCTGTAGAAGCAATGATCCAAGCTGGTTATCCATTAGATCTTGACAATAATCTCATAGGTGCAAGAGCGTTCATGGAAGCTATAGAAGCACAGAGTCTTAAGGCTAGTGAAAACATAGATGGGATCTCTAAACAGGTAATAGAGGTTAACTATCCTGATAACTCCCACACAATACAGCTATATGTATATAAACCTACCAATGCAACAGAGCCACTTCCCGCTTTGTATTGGACACATGGAGGAGGTTTGGTGGTAGGCACAGCACAGCTAGATGAAGTTATGACCAAAACATTTGCTAAAAACCTCAATTGCGTTGTAGTATCCGTAGAATACCGCTTGGCTCCTGACTTCCCATTTCCTACGCCATTAGAAGATGTTTACTTAGGCTTAAAATGGATTAGCGAAAACGGTAAAGATTTGGGAATAAACACGGAAAAAATTGCCATAGGCGGAGCTAGTGCTGGTGGAGGGCTTACCGCAGCTTTGGCACAAATCACCCGTGACAGAAAGGAATTAGTTTCACCCATTATCTACCAACTGTTGATGTACCCTATGTTGGATTATAAGAACACCATGCCATTGGTAGAGGGAGAAGAAGACACTTATATCTGGTGTAAGGCCAATAATATTTTTGGATGGACGTCTTACTTAGGTCATTCTCCACAAGAGGGCAATGCCCCTAAATATGCTTCTGCACTGCATACAGAAAACCTAGAAGGGCTGCCCCCTGCCATGATTTTGGTTGGTGGTATCGATTTGTTTGTGGAGGAAGATATAGAATATGCAAAACGACTCAATAACGCAGGCGTGTCAACAGAATTACATGTGTATCCTGGTGGTTTTCATGGTTTTGAAGGAGTTGCTCCCAACATTCCAATCTCGCAACAATTTCAAAAAGACTTAATGGCTGGTATACAGGCAGCTTTTAAATCACATTAACATAAGCCGTACGCTTTTTAAATTTTTGATATTACCTAAACTTATACATGATGACGACTCAAGAAATTTCAAAACTACTTAAAGGGAAATGGGTAGGTCAAATACGTTGTGGAGATCACCGATTTATTGACATCACCATTGTAGATACAGGAGGCAGATTTTTTGTCCGTCAATATAAATTCGGTAAACGCAGTTGGTATCACGCTTTTTTAGATAATCCTGATGGAGCAATGAAGATTGGCGATACCATTATCCCAATTGATGGTGTTGTCCCTAAAGATTTAGATGAGGTTAATCGCCTAGTAAACAAGGCTTATTTCAAAAAAATGAACATCGTTTATTGGTTGATGAGGTTAACATACGATCGAAAAAAACACGAAGCTTCTACATTAGAGCTTGTTCCCAAACAACTTAACTAGTTTAATCATGAAATGGTATAATTATTTGGCCGCTTTAGCGGGTGGTTTCTTTACGGCTAACATCATCCCACATTTAGTAAAAGGCATGACCGGACAAGAATTTCCCTCTCCTTTTGGAGTTCCTTCAGGTGTGGGTTTATCAACCCCTATTGAAAATGTTATTTGGGCTATGATAAATCTCACACTCAGTTATGTCTTGTTACGAGTTAGCAAAGTAAAATTTGACAATACTATCTCTATGGTTCTTGTATTTCTAGGGGTAGCTCTTTGCGCCTTTATGTGCGCTTCAAATTTTGGAAGTAATCCAAATCTGTAGGCTATGACTCTTCGAAAAATAGCTGATTTGATCAATACCCTGCGTGTTCATCAGATTAGTGTTGGAGAAAAGTACAGATTCGAAAACGTTCCTATTGTAGAGGTAAACGAAAGGTTTTTTGTTCGTCAACACAACTTTAGTAATCATAGTTGGTATCATGCATTCCAGAAAAATTTAGTTGGAGCTATTAAATGCGAGAACCACATTATTCCAATTCAAGGAGTTATTCCTAAAGACAAGAGCAGCATCAACCCTCTTGTAACAAGAGCTTTTCAAGCTAAGTATGGCTTAATTTACGATGCTATGACATTATCTTTCAATACAGAGAAACATGAAAACTCTACACTCGAGCTAATTCCTACTCTTTATAGTTTTTAAGACCAGAAGAAATACAGTGGTTAACACCCAAAGGTTTTTAGCAATACTAAAAGCACTATGAATAAAAGAATAGCAAAAGTTCTTAGATATTTTTCAATTTCCATTAGTTCGCTCATTATTGTAATCGCTCTTGTTGCAATTGCGTTCTTAAACTTCAGCCCTCAGTTTGGAGGCGTACATACCGAAGAAGATTTAGAAAGATTCAGTAGCTCAAAAAACTATGAGAATGGCGTTTTCGTAAATCAAGTTCCAACCAAATCAACACCATCTTTAAGCGATTTAGGAAAATTATGGGGTTTTTTAACTGCAGAAACACCAGAAGCTACTCCCAAACAACCTCTCAAAACACTTTCTATTTCAAAAAGCGATTTAAACATCGATGAATCTCAAACAAAGTTTTTTTGGTTTGGGCACTCTGCCATTTATCTGCAAATAGAAGGCAAACACATTTTGTTCGACCCAATGTTATCTGAAGTTCCTGCTCCTCATCCTTGGTTAGGTTCCAAACGTTTCTTTGAAGACTTACCAATAGAAATAGAACATCTTCCCAAGATTGATGCTGTTATTCTTTCTCACGATCATTATGATCATCTAGACTATGAAAGCATTGAAAAGTTGAAATCAAAAGTGGGTAAATTCTATACACCACTTGGGGTAGGTACACACCTTAAATCTTGGGGTATTCCAGAAGAAGATATTGTTGAACTAGATTGGTGGGAGAGCACCACAATTGCCAATTTAACCTTTGTAGCCACTCCTGCTCGCCATTTTTCGGGTAGAGGATTATCTGATTCTAGGAAAACACTTTGGGCCTCTTGGGTTATTCAATCACCAAGAGAACGTATATACTTTAGTGGAGACAGTGGATATTCAGGACACTTTAAAGAAATTGGAAGTACCTATGGTCCGTTTGATCTAGCCTTTATGGAATGCGGCCAGTACAACGATAGTTTGCCAGAATTCCCAATTCACATGCTTCCTGAAGAAACAGTACAAGCAGCTTTAGATGTTAAAGCCAAACACACGATGCCAATTCACTGGGCTGCCTTCAAGTTAAACCAACATCCTTGGAAAGAACCTGCGGAGCGTTTCACCAAAAAAGCTCAAGAACTAAACATGTCAATTGTAACTCCAGAAATTGGTCAATTATTCTACCTATCAGAGCTGAATCAACCCCCTAATACTTGGTGGAGATAAAACACTACCAATTACCAAAATGTGTACGTTTTTCTGAAAAATGTTCAAGAATAAGTGATCGGCAATAGCGCAATTTTGTACAAACAGTAAAGTATTACTTGGACGTAGTCAGGTAACACGCTATTCTCATTAACAGTAACTGTTTTCTGAATTGAGTAGCTGATACATTAACCAAGCATACTTCGCACTATTTAGAATTTAATCAAGACAGAACAGAATGAAACACCAAGCAGTTTTATTGCTTCTACTTAGCATCTTATCCCATTTCTCAATTGCACAAAATCAAGGAACTATCGGAAAAAACATCAAACTTTCTGAACCAGATTTCAGTAACAATGCCACATTGTACGATGCATTAGCAAACAGAAAATCTACTCGTTCATTTTCTCAAGAAAATATCAGTCATCAAGATTTAAGCAACCTACTATGGGCAGCAGCAGGTATTAACAGAGCAAGCGGAGGTAGAACCGTTCCTCTACTTGGTGATATAGCAATTTATGTCGCTGTAGAATCTGGTGTTTACCTGTACAATGCACAAGAGCATATACTTGAGCATAAACTAGATGAAGACATTAGATCTACAATTTCTTCTCAAGAACCTGTAAAAAGAGCGCCTGCCATTTTTATTCTAACCATAGACGATAGCTCGTTTCCTGGATTTATGAAAGATGCCATGATAGAAGCTCATGGAATGGATTTCTACTATGGAAACCAAGTGGCTTATTCTACTCAAAATATTTATCTCTATGCTGCTACAAACGATATGAACACGTTTGTAATGGGTGGTTTTTACCGTAAAAAAGTAGATGAAATACTCAGTTTACCTTCTGGGCATCACTCCTATCTTCTGCAACTTGTTGGGTACAATAAATAACGGATAACTCAATAATTTAATGAAGGTTACCCATTCACATATTGTTTATAGCATCGGAGTTTTCATGCTTCTTGTACTCTCTTTCGGATTTACGACTAGCCCAAAAGAATTACAGCATACAATTCTGGTAAATCATCCTGGTATAGAGGGAGACGAACCGCTTGAATACTCACTCACTGAAGAGTTAAGTGACAATGGTGAAACCATCCATTTTAGTCTGATTGTAGAATCTGTAATCTGCACAGATAGCCAATGTAAAGTCGTACCCGTTAAAATATACTGGGATAACCTTGGTGATTTTAAGCGAATAGAGCTTCAAGACAATGTTTACCTAGAAAAATACAAAGGCGAAGAATTTTCTGAATTAGAGTACTTAAAACTAGATAGTATACTCAGAAATAAGAACTCTGTTTTAGCCAATTTCAAAATCGAAGAAATCTCAGTTCACAAACAACCAAATGAAAACACTAACCCCGATGTTGATGGTATTACAGGGGCAACTAATGAAGCCATTCCAGAAACAGAAACCGTAAAAGGTGCTACACTTACGTGCTATACATTATGGCATTGGGTAAATGGCGATGTTGTACAAGAGATTCAAGAAATATCCACCCCAAAACTTTCACGACAAAATCTAATTACCCTACTAGAATCTAACAGTCAAAAGCAACTAATTGCTCTAAATGAATTAACTAAAAGACAATTGTTTGAGGAGGAGGTTATCGAATCAATCATTCAAACTATACCTAAGTCGAATGCCTTATTTACACTAAAAGCACTCACCTATTTAAACAAACTGCCAGAAACTGAATACTTCAAGGTGTTAAGTAACCATATTAACCAGAAAGATGATGCAATCAGGATGGCCATGCTTAACTCTCTGGATCAAACAACATTTGATATCCCCGAAAAAATTGCAACCTCAATTTGCATCGAAATATGCTCGGCTCAACGCTATGAAGAGATAAACTATTTACTGGATATTTTTGAGGAGAAAGAAATCAACTATAGTAGTACGAACAAAGCTGTATTATCTCTTCTTGATTCTGACGACTTTTCTGCAGCATATAGGGGCTACTTGTTTTTAGAGGATAAAAACCTAGCAAAAAAGCCTAGCAAAAGACTCAAGCAGTTTTATACCCAAAACAAAGAAGAGATAGAAAACGCTGGTAAGAATACTAATCCGTGGGTCTTTTAACAATTACCTTTAGAGATCTTGCATCATACCTGAAGACATAACAACCACCTAACCAACACTTTCTCTTTGATCTAGTGAGACGTTTCAACTAGGTGTATCATCAAATTTCTTTATTGAAACGAACACTCTCACCTACCAAAAAGTATACGTATTCTCAGAAAAAGTTTTCAGATAAATACATCGTTAAGAGCAACTTTTGTATGAATAGCAAAAGCACCTGTTAAAACATACTGAGAGTAAACAATACCCTCTCAAAAAACATGTTTCTCAGGGCTTCTGTATCCAATATCGCTAACCAAATACCTTGTACAAATGAGAACTATCTAAATACTCTGTATCATGAAATACAATGCAGCTTTAACCCTACTCATAAGCATCTTTTCACTTTGCGCAAATGCTCAAACTCCAGAATCAGTACAGAACAACATTAAACTTGCTGAGCCTGATTTTAGCAACAATACTACGTTGTACGATGCATTAGCCAACAGAAAATCTACTCGTTCATTTTCGCAAGAAAAAATCAGTCACCAAGATTTAAGTAACCTCTTGTGGGCTGCTGCAGGAGTTAACCGTGAAGATGGAGGAAGAACCGTTCCCTTACTTGGAGACATTGCTATTTACGTTGCCATGGAGTCTGGTGTTTACTTATATAATGCTCCAAATCATGAATTAGAACTGAAGCTTACAGAAGATATCAGAAGAAACATATCTGCTCAAAGCTCTGTTAAAAAAGCCCCAGTAGTTTTCATTTTCACACTCAACGATAAATCTTTCCCAGCATTTATGAGGGTAGCTATGAAAAAAGCGCATGGCATGGACTTTTACTATGGTAATCAAGTTGCCTACTCTACTCAAAACATCTACTTATACGCTTGCTCAAACAATATGAACTCAGTTGTGATGGGTGGTTACTATAGAAAGAAAGTTGACGAAATGCTGGGCTTACCCGAAGAACATCATTCATACTTAATTCAATTAGTTGGTCACAAACCTGAATAGATCATGAGTTTTTTATTTGATACACAACAGCTTTACAACGGAGATTTATTACAAGCCATAGCAATGCTATTTGTTAGTGCTATTTGTGTAGTGCTCATTGTAGAGGCTTTCAGAAGAGATAATAAGATTTTAAAAGGAGCTATTTTTCCAGTTCTCATAATCGCAATTCTATACGGAATGTTTGGTGTTTCAACTATTCAAGAGCATCAAAATCGTATCAACACTATTACAGAACAATATCAAACCAATAAGTCAAAAACAATTACCGAAACGTACCATGAATCAAAACAAAAAATATCGGGATATAAATCTGTGATTTACAAAACTTGGCCTATACTCATGATTATTGGGTTAATAGGATTTTTTGCAATCCGAAAAGACTTCATAAAAGGTTTTGGATTAGGACTCATGATTTTTTCAGTTTTAGCAACTATTGGAGATCTTGCTTTACAACTGCGACTAGAGACCTATTTAACGGCAATAGAAACATACCTATAGTTCGTTCAAGTGAATTTACCATTCACTTAAACACATCTTTTCACATCAAAAATCATCTCTACATACCAAAAAGTATACGTTTTAGTGAAAAATGTTTTCATACTGAAAATTAGCAACTTCCGAAGTTTGTAGTAACAACACAGAAACAGATAATTCTACTTTAAAAAGCTCATAATTATGGATACTTCAATGTTTGGAAAAGACGGATGGACACCTGATAGAATTGGTGATTTAACTGGTAAAACATACGTTATAACTGGTGCTAATACAGGTGCTGGGTTTGAGGCTACCAAAGTATTTCTAAACAAAGGTGCAGAAGTAGTTATGCTTAACCGAAGCGAATCTAAATCTAAAGCGGCAATTGCACAGCTAAAAGAAGAGTACGGAAACGATGTAAAAGCATCATTCTTTATCATGGACTTGGCTGAGTTAGATTCTGTTAGAACAGCAGCACAACAAGTATTAGAAAACGTGCCTCATATTGATGCGTTAATTTGTAATGCTGCTATTGCTCAAGTAGCAAAGCAACAACTTACATCAGCTGGTTTCGAAAGTCAACTAGGTATTAACCATTATGGACACTTTTTACTTCTCAATTTGCTATTTGACAAAGTAGAAGCAGAAGGAAAAAGAATAGTAGTAGTTGGCAGCAATGGCTATAAAATGGGAGATAAAAGGTTACAGCTTGAAGACATTAACTTCGACAAAAACTACAACCCAATGAATACGTATGGCCATAGTAAACTAGCCCAAATGGTCTTTGCTTATGAGCTTCAAAACAGAATACAAATAGCAGGTAAAAAAACAGAAATCTATGTTTGTCATCCTGGGGCTGCGAGAACCACACTTGGTGCTGAAGAAGGTAACTTAATAACAAGAATACTCTTTAAAGTTCTAGCACCATTAGCGCAATCTGCTGAAAGAGGATCTTGGCCAGAGGTAATGTGTGCTACAGAGAATAACCTAAAGGAAAAAGGCTACTATGGTCCAACTAAGCGCATGGATATGAGCGGACCAATCGGTGAATGTAAGTTAGAGCCATTCGTTTTAGAAAGAGAGCCAGCTAAAAAGCTTTGGCAAATGTCTGAAGAAGCTACTAATTGCAAATGGAATTTTTAATCTATTGAAGACGTTATATTCCATATCTTTTAATACTAGATAACTAAGCATAATGCGTAATCTCATATTTAATACCATTTCTGAATTTCACGAGGCCAATGATCTTCCAGCACCAGAAAACCCTCTTTTTAGTGCTTCGTACACCAAAAAATCTGATGACGAGATTAAAAACTGCCAAGAAAGTCAGGATGAACCAGTGAGTATTACAAATGGCTTTTATTCCATTAGTCTTAAGAACATTATTGCAGGTGAAATAACATATGGTAGAACAAAGTATGATTGTTCTAATGGTACTATGTTATTTACGGCTCCAAATCAAACCCTCACATTCAAGGATACAGTGTTTAGCTCAGAAACGTTTCATGTAGCTATCCATAAAGATTACCTAATAGGCACTGCACTATACGATAAGATTAAGAAGTATCACTTCTTCAATTACCATGTAAATGAAGCACTGCATCTATCACCAAAAGAAGAATCTCTGTTAAAATCTATCTTTTACAATATAGAGACAGAATACCACAATAATCAAGATGAGTTTAGCAAAGAAATAATCATCTCTCAGCTAGAAACTCTATTGAAATATGCAGATCGTTTTTACAAACGTCAATTCTTGCATCGAAAAGAAATGAATCAAGCCCTTTTCACACGGTTTAGATACATTCTAGATGCATATTTTGAAACAGATCAATTATCTGCCAAAGGAACTCCTACAGTTGAGTGGATTTCTGGTCAGTTAGGCGTTAGCCATAGGTATATGAGCGATACCATTAAAGCGGAAACGGGTAAAACTGCAATAGATCAAATTAATCTATACCTCATAGATGAAGCAAAAAATTTATTGCTTTCTCCTGGGGCTTCTATTGCAGATACGGCCTATAAATTAGGGTTTGAATATCCACAGTATTTTTCTCGATTATTCAAGAAAAAAACGGGTATGAGTCCAAGAGAGTTTATTCAAGAAGCTAACTTAAACTAATCATTGTAGGTCAATTTTTCTTCTTGATTACTTTGCCCCATTAGGCCTTCTAAGATCCTAGAAAGGGCAATGTATTGTACGTTCTAACCTGTAACGGAAAGTTCGCCATCAAGGCCCAAACTGGTACAACTACCATTGATATATTCAATGAATCCTTAATTGAAGAAGCCAAAAAATTGCTTCTTTTATGGATAGTGCTATTTATGCAACAGCCTATCAATTAGGGTTTGAGTATCCAGAGTACTTCTCTCGCCTATTCAAGAAAAACACGGGTATGAGTCCTAGGGATTATATCAATGCTCAGTCGAAGATTTAGTCACTTTTTACCAACTTCTTTTTATACCAAGAGTTTTCTTTACACTAGGTGCATATTTCTTTCCAATACTGAATTTTTTATCTGGAAAATCTTTTAAATATACAATATAGTTCCCTCCTGCATAATAACTAAGTGTTTCTATCTTCTTAATGTTAATTATAAACGCCCTGTGTATTTGAACAAAAAAATCAGGAAGTGTTAATAGGAAATCTTGAATAGTGCCTCGTGTTGTATAGGTCTTTTCTTTCAAAGTCAAATAAATAATATCATTCTCTCGAAATATAAAATACACATCATTGACATCTATAACTTGATACTTACCATCAAATCGTATAGTTATCAATCCTAAATCATTAGAACCCTCAATGTGACTGGTTTCATTAGTTAACCATTTTACGGCTTCTGATTGATTGGTGAAGATTTGAAAATCCACTTTATCGGACAACTCCCCCAACTTTTCAAGAAACTTATTTATGGATACGTTCAATACCTCATTTTTAGAAAAAATAAAAGCTGCTTTGATCTCATTTAACTCAGCAGTAATACAAGCTGTTTGTTCAAGCAATAATTTGATTGTCGGAAACAAAGTCCCCTGAAGTTCTGTATAGTCTGCAACAATCTTGTTTGTTTTTCTATTTATTGATGCTTCAACAAAGTCTTTCGTGTCTTTTTCCCATTGTTCACGTGATAAATAGCCCGAACATTTTGTATAAAGAAAACCACGACTATCATATGCGCATAAAGCTCTTGGCCTATCAAATACAACTTCTAAATTTTCAAATAAAACATCTCTTTTCATAAGCCTATTTTGTAAATAATAAGAGCCACTCACATTAGTTAAAATAGTTTTTACAAGCGAAAAAATAACTTCTACGCATCAAGTGTTTTCCTTATCGTATCAACTAATGAATTTTAGAACATTTATCCGAAAAAACACTCTAAAATGAAAGAATTTAAGAATAAGGTAGTTGTTGTTACTGGCGGTGCTACAGGTATTGGCAGAGAATTAGCTGCAAGGTTTGGAACACATGGAGCAAAGGTAATTATTTGTGGTCTAAGAGAAGATAGACTTGAGGAAGCTACAAAGCAACTAGAGAATAAAGGAATAGAAGCACGTTATAAAGTTTGCGATGTAACAAAATTAGATGAAGTAAAAGCATTAGCAGATTATGCATGGGATGAATTTGGGCAGGTAGACGTATTAGTCAATAATGCTGGAGTCCTTGGGGATGTTAAATCAATTATAGATTTAACTGAATCGGAGGTTGATAGAGTATTTAAAGTCAATGTAATAGGTGTACTCAATGGCATTTGGGCATTTGCTAAACGTATGATTGCACAAGAAACTCCTGCTACCATTTTAACCGTTTCGTCAGAGGCAGGTCTTTATTACATTAGACCTGAATCAGGACCTTATCATGCATCGAAATCTGCGGTAAAATGTATGATGGAATCATTTAATGACGAAGTACCTAGCCATATTCATGTAGGTATTATTTATCCAGGTATAGTACAATCAGAAATTGGAGGTGGTAAAGAAATTACCACATTAGGCATGCCTACTAGAGATTTTGTAGATACTATTTGGCCGCAAATAGAAAATGGTGAATTGCATATTGTATCTCACTCTACAGGTGCTAAATATTTCAGTCAATTTTCAGAAACTGTAAAAAAATCATACGATACATATGCGCCAAGATATGAAGGTGATGAAGTATATGACCTTAAACATTTGGAAACTTCCATTGCCGAAGGAATGGAAATCAAAAAGAGGAGAAACAAAGGTTAATACTAATTTGAATAACAAAGGAGTATGTTCAAAATTCAAGATGAGTGCAGCTATATACTCATCTTGAATTAGTTGGAAACACTGCTAAACTATGTCGATGGTTTTTACTAACGGCAATTCTTGCATCGAAAAGAAATAAACAAAACACTCCTTACGAGGCTAAAGGATATACTTGGCGAATACTTTGAGACCAATCAATTGCATGAAAAAGGTATTCCTACGGTTGACTGATTAGCAGCCCAATTAGGTGTTAGTTATCGATACATGAATGATACGATGAAAGCAGAAACTGGAAAAACAGTAGTTGATCAAATCAATCAATACCTAGTCGAAGAAGCGAAAAATATGCTACTAGCTCCAAACGTTTCCATTTCAGAAACAGCCTATCAATTAGGGTTTGAGTATCCAGAGTGCTTCTCTCGCCTATTCAAGAAAAACACGGGTATGAGCCCTAGAGATTATATCAATGCTCAATCAATTAATTAAGAAAATTCTCTTCGGATAGATTTCTCTCAACCCTCCATTAACTCTTGATTCAAGTCTAAAGCCCCATTACTTTAAAAGAGATCTTTTACGATGCTCAAGTCCCCACTCTAGCATTGTATCTAACACGGAAGTAAGATTCTTCCCAGACTCATTCAATTCATACTCAATAAGCACAGGAGTTGTATTATAAACCTTTCTAACTAAGATTCCGTTTAACTCCAGCTCTTTAAGCTCTTTCGACAGCATCCGGGGTGTAATTTTCCCAACATACTGCAGAATATCTTTGAAACGTTTATTGTCATGCATCAGGGCGGCAATAATTGGCAACTTCCACTTACCACCAAACACATTCAATGTATCATTTACGGCAATGATATAGCTTGCAGAACACTTCTTTAAGGTTTCTAAATCTATTTTCTCTTCCATACTGTATCAAGTAACATATCACTATACTATAGTATACTACTACTTTTTTAAAACTTACTATACAAAGTATATCAAAGATAATAGGTTTGTCACAAAACAAATAATATGGAACATCTTGTAAACGAGAGAAATCAAGCTGAATTGAACAAAAAGTTAGTTGGAGAATTTTTGCAAAAAGTAGTTGGTGATTTGGACTTCAAGTCCATTCCTTCTTATATAGCTGAAGATTATATACAGCATAACCCTATGGTTGCCGATGGCAGACAAGCCTTCACAGACTTTGCAACAATAGCCTTTAAGGATCTTCCTAAGAGTAAGGTTGATATTAAAAGAATGATAGCTGAAGGTGATTTAGTAAGTGTTCATACAAAAGGAAATTTTAATGGTAAAGACGTTTCCATTATGGACATTTTCAGAATTGAAAACAACATGATAGCAGAACACTGGGATGTTATACAAGAAGTTCCAGAACAATCTGCAAATGACCATCCTATGTTTTAAGAACAAAACGATAAAATGAAAAACAAAATTCGACACTATCCAATTGGCACAAGTACGTGCCTAACTAAACAGTGGGAGCAGGTTCTCAGCCCAAGAGGTTACGATGTATATTCGTTAAGTTAGCTACTTTACTGCACATAGAATTTTGTACCAACAAGGCCGATCGAAATTGATTTTTCGGTCGGCTTCTTTTTTATCCTTCTGACCCAAATTACCAACCTCAACATTATCGTGTAAGTCTAATGCATTATCGTTTAAGTCATCAGCCTTCAGCCTAATTCACCTTTGTATCAACAAATTAAAACAGATACGAATATGAAAAAGCTACTTTCAATACTATGTGTTGCGGTCCTATTGGCAAGCTGTCAGAAGCCCACAAAACAAGATGGTACTGTATCTGATACAGCGCAAGAATCAACAACTCAAAAACAAAGTACCATGGAAAATTTAACAGCTGGCGTGAACAAAGTGACTTTCAAATCTTTTGGAGTAGACTTGGTTGGTAACTTATACCTACCAGAAGGCTTTGACCCAAACAAAAAATACACAGCTATCGTTGGTGGTAGTCCGTTTCCACAGGTGAAAGAACAATCTCTCTCAATATATGGTCAAGCAATGGCCGAAAGAGACTTTGTATTCTTAGCATTCGACTACATAGCAACTGGAGAATCACCTGCACTTCCTGGTGAACATAAACCCTCAAGAAATATGTTCAGAATGATTGAAAATACCTGGGATGCCGTTTCCTATTTAGGGTCTCTTCCATTTGTTGAAGACATTAATGCACTTGGAGTATGTCAAGGTGGCTCTGTGGTTGCTTCGTCAGTAGTTACTGATCGTAGAATCAAGAAATTTGCAACCATAGCAGGTATAATGGCTATGAATGAAGCATATGCTTCCAATGAAGTTAGAGATCATCTACTCACAACTGCCAATAATGCCAAGCAGGAAATGTATGAAACTGGAGAACCTGTAAGGGCTGCCCTCAATGGTTTTAGAGTTACCGATGATATGACGTTAGAAGAAGCGCAAGCAGCTAACCCTGGTAGAGATGTAAAAGAGTATTTTGAATACTATGGCAAAGGCGGAATTGGAGGATTAGGTAAAATTGAAAACTTTACTCATTCCCAAATTGCAGATGTAAACATGGGTTCGATTATGTCTATTGGAGAAAGTTATGCCGATAAAATTGTACAGCCATCATTGACCATCTACGGAGAAAAATCTCCCCTTGCTTTTGCTTCAATCAACTTTGTTAAAAAGCTAACGAATGAACATGAAGTATTAGCACTTCCTGAATACGGTCAAATAGAATTCTATCACCAAGCAGAAGTGGTAAAAATCTCAGCAGATGCTGTTGCAACGTTCTTCAATAAGTAATGTATACGATTTAGACATACTTAGTAATAATTAGCCCTTGGCAAGCAGAGAAATGATATTGCTTCCAAGGGCTTTTTTAACTTTATAAAACTCTCATCAATATGAAGAAAATCGTTTACAATACCATTTCAGAGAAATGCGAGCAAAAAGGATTTCCGCCACCAGAGAACCCTTTGTTTAATGTAGTGCGCATTAAAATGAAAAAAGATGAAGTAGGTACTTGTGTTGATGACGACTCGTTTGAACCAGCAAGCGTTACTCATGGCTTTTACGTCATCAGTTTAAAGAACATTATTTCAGGAGAAGTTTTGTACGGGCAAACCAAGTATGACTGCTCTACGGGAACCCTGCTCTGCACCGCTCCCAACCAAACCATGGTTTATAAAGGAATCACATTCAGTTCTGAAGTATATCAAATTGCTTTTCACAAAGATTTCTTGAACGGCCATGAAATGTTCGACAAGATCAAGAAGTACAGCTTCTTTAATTACAATGTCAATGAAGCACTTCATTTGTCGCCCAAGGAAGAGAAACTGATCAAAACAGTCTTCAAGAATATTAAAGCCGAATACAACAATAACCAAGATGAATTCAGCAAAGAAATCATCCTAACCCACCTAGAAGCGCTTCTAAAATATACCGACCGATTTTATAAACGGCAGTTCTTAAACCGAAAAGAAATCAATCAAACTTTATTTACCCAGTTTAAACATATTTTGGACAACTATTACAGAACAAGTCAAGTAAAAGAAAATGGCATTCCTACGGTTCATTGGTTGGCAAACCAACTAGGTGTCAGCTACAGGTATATGAACGATACCATAAAGGCAGAAACTGGCAAAACAGTAGTTGATCAAATTCACACCTACTTGGTTGAAGAAGCAAAAAATCTATTGCTTGCACCCGATTCATCAATATCAGAAACTGCATATCAACTAGGATTTGAGTATCCTCAGTATTTTACCAGAGTGTTTAAAAAGAGTGTAGGAATGAGCCCAAAGCAGTATATCGAAAATGCCTTGTTGAATTAGTACCGACTATTAGAATCTTATGACAAAGAGGTCGTCAGAATGTGATTTTAACGACCTCTTTCCATTTTTAGGAATCCTAATAATTGTGTCTAGTTTTATTTGAATGACTCAATATTTTCATCTATGAAATTCTCTAAAGTCATTTTGGGCTGATACAAGTCCAACAGTAATTTATCTGTTGGAAGGTTTTCCACAGTGTGTAATCTATTTGAGATGTATCCATTGAACTCTTTCATTTGTTCTACAGTTTGACTTGTTACGGAATCACCGTAAAATAATTTGGCCAATTCCTCTTCTGAAAGCAGTTGATACTCAATTGATCGTCCAAGTTTGTTAGATAGTACTTCAGCCAAATTTTTATCAGATACATTTTCTGGGCCTGACAAGTCCATACTTTTACCATTAAAGACTTCCCAGTTCTCTGACAACAGAATTAGTGATGCCATTTTTCCAATGTCATAAGCACTTACCAGTGCCGATACATTTTCTCCTTGCATCGATGGAAATGAATTTTGGTGTTTTATGGCTTGACCAAAGCCCAACCGATTTTCCATAAATTCATTTGGACGAAGTGCCGCCCAAGCAATTTCACCTGTTTCTTTCAGATATTTTTCAATTAAAAGATGCTTTCTGGCATAACCTATTTTCGTATCCTCTCTCATCATTGTGCTAGTTGTTGAAATCTTTAACAGAAATTCAACTCCTTGTCGAATGGAAGCGTTTATAAAATTAATTTCATTTTCCAGTAAATTGTCCCAAGGGCTTACTATCATAGCAACTTGTGCTCCTTTTAAAGGGGAAATAAGTGTTTCTGGTTTCGATGAGTCTGCTTCAACGATGGTAACATTTTCAAAACTCTCCAGCCTTTTGGACTTGGAGCTGTTTGTATCTCTTGTGAGAGCAACTATTTCAACATTTTTTTCTTTTGATAATTCGCTTACAGTGTGGAATCCTATATTTCCGGTAGCTCCAGAAATGACTATTTTTCTCATATGCCCTAACTTTAACTAAACACCTGTTTAGTTTTTGGTTAAAAAAATTTACGCCCTTATAAATGACAACATCGCATTTACGATGTTCTCTAATTTTGTTTTGTTACCGATAGTTGTTTCGAGTGTCAATATGCCGTGATGAGTATTGTAGACAAAATAAGCTAAGTCGTCACTGGCTAGTTCCTTCTTGATTGATCCATCTTGTTGCCCCTCTTCTATTACTTTTGTAAAAAGTGCAATAAACTTATCGTCATACTCCGTTATGATCTCCTTTATTGAATGGTTTAAAACACTTGGCGAAGTGGCAGTTTTAGTTGTTAGGCATCCTTTAAATTCTGTTTCACCTTTAATTGATTCTATCAGTTTCGAGAAAAAATCCCTTATACTCTCAAAGCCAGATTTATCATTTGATAAAATGGATTCAGCTAGTAATAAATTTCTTGACTGATAGGTCTTTAAAACCTCTTTAAAGAGCGATTCCTTATCCTTAAATTCAGAATAAAGACTAAAACTGTTTATACCTGTGGATTTGGATAAATCTCTCATAGAAGTATTCTCAAAGCCCTTACTCCAAAAAGTAATCAGTGCTTTTTCTAGAACATCCTCTTTATTGTATAGTTTATTTCTTCCCACAGCACAAAGTTAGGAAAATCATTTTTCTAAACAATTGTTCAGTTTTGATAAATACCGAGTATGTCAACTATTGCAGGATTCTAGCTAAAAAGCCACTGCTTGCTCTGAACACTTAAATACCTCAAGCAGCGTGTAACTTAAGATTTGAGTATCCTCAATATTTTACCCGAGTGCTTAAAAAGAGTGTAAGAATGAGCCCAAAGGAGTATATTGAAAACGCATTGTTGAATTAGTACCTTAGTTAGGTAAACATAAAAAGGCCGAGATGGACGAATCAAACAAAAAATATAGCGCTTTTAGAGTAGAAGAAATAGGGGATAAATTTTTGTCTTCCATCAAAGAATTGGACTTGCCCACAATTGAAGAAGAAGAAGTCCTAATTAAAGTACACTATAGTTCACTTAATTACAAAGACGCATTGTCTGCTACTGGAAATAAAGGGGTTACAAGAGAATACCCTCATACACCTGGCATTGATGCAGTTGGAATTATTGAACAATCTCAAAGCGAAAATTTTGCGGTTGGTGAGAAAGTAATTGCTACCAGTTATGATTTGGGTATGGATACCGATGGAGGTTTTGGTGAGTACATCAAAGTTCCTTCAGATTGGGTCGTGAAATTGCCTAACAACATGACTATGAAAGAAGCGATGATAATCGGCACAGCTGGATTAACCGCTGGAATGTCTGTTTTAAGACTTACCGAGTCCATTAAGCCTGAAGACGGAAAAATAGTTGTTTCTGGAGCTACTGGAGGCGTTGGTTCAATCGCTGTTTCTATATTGAGTAAATTAGGCTATTCGGTAGTAGCAATTACTGGAAAAGAATCAGAAACAGAGTATCTCAAAAGCATTGGAGCATCCGAAATTCTATTGCGTAATGAAATAGAAAACTTTAAAAACAGACCACTCTTAAAACCCTTATTTATTGGTGCAATTGACACTGTTGGAGGCGTAATTTTAGAAAACATCATTAAGTGCACTTCTCCTTTAGGAGTAATTACCTGTTGTGGTAATGTGGCTTCACCCAAATTAGAATTAACCGTTTTTCCTTTTATTCTAAGAGGCGTTACATTAATAGGCATCGATTCTCAAAACTATCCGATGAAATACAGAAAAAAAGTATGGGAGATGTTGGCAGAAGAATGGAAATTAAACCAAGAAACACTCGCGCATAGTGAAGTAACGTTAGAAGGTCTTGGAGAAAAAATAGCTTTAATTCTTAAAGGTGAATTAAAAGGACGAACCATCGTAAAGTTGGCATAGAAACAGAGTATATAATTACCTCTTCATTTACAGTTCAGAAAAAGGTTCCATCACCATCTATT